>NZ_AUIU01000015.1 GCF_000423865.1 Thermodesulfovibrio thiophilus DSM 17215 | reverse complement strand
TGTGGTAGCTTTGATACAATCTCTTCCATTGCCTTCATTGCCTCACCTGAACTTCTTCCCTCAGCTGGTTCACCCCATATATTTATGGATGGAAAAGCATTATATCGTTCAAGCCTCGGTGATCCATAAATCCATTTCCCACTGGCTAGAGATGAAAACGGTGTCATCTTTCCATCCTTATTGCGAACATAAAGTCTATTAATGTGTTCTGGTAGCATTCTATAAGGAGCATCTGCTTGTATATAAACCTTTTTGGTTTTTCCTGTTCTTACAAAATCATTAACATAATAACCTCCAAATGCAGAAGATATTGTGTTATGAATTGAATCAATTGGAACACCAAGAGCACCTGCTTTTTCCCAGTCTATATCAACTTTATACTCTGATACATCATCCAGTCCATTGTGTCTTACATTTTTCAATCTTGGATCCTGCTTAGCCATCTGTAAAAACTGATTTCTTGCTTGCATTAGTTTTTCATGACCAAGCCCACCAAGATCTAATAGTTCAAAATCAACACCCGTTGCGTTACCCAGTTCAATTATAGAAGGTGGTGGAAAAACAAATATCTGTGCTTTTTTAATTTGTGAAAAATATTTCATTGCCCTTTGTTGAACAGCCTTTACCCGAAGGTCTGAACTGTCTCTTAAATGCCAGTCTCTAAGATTGACAAAAGCTCTTCCATTCGCCTGTGTCCTTCCACCAAAACCGCTTCCAACAATAAGTGCAATAGTTTCAACAGATTCTTTTTCATAGGTCATAAAGTAATTCTCTACCTCTTCTAATACCTCCTTTGTTTGTTCAAGTGTTGAACCTGATGGTAAATTAACCTGGACAAGGAGTCTTCCCTGATCCTCATCAGGCAGATATCCTGTTGGCAACTTGGTGAGTAATATCCCGAGAGTTACCACAATTGCAATATAAACCACCACATAAAAAATAGAACGTCTGAATGACCCCTCAACCATTTTTGTATAAAAATATCTGCTCTTAAAAAATACTCCATAAAACTTTTCAAAACCTAATCGGAAGAATCTTGCAAGAATTCCTCTCTTTTTTGCTCCTTCTGCATGCTCTGGCCTTAAAAATGTTACACACAGCACAGGAGCCAGTGTTAATGCTATGAACACTGAAAGTAGCATCGCTGATATTATCGTTATTGCAAACTGCCTGTATATAACTCCTGTTGATCCTTTAAAAAATGCCATCGGTGCAAATACTGCTGAAAGCACTACTCCTATTCCTATAAGCGCTGTCGTAATCTGATCCATTGACTTTATAACTGCCTCTCTTACAGGAAGTTTCTCTTCCTGCATTATCCTTTCAACATTCTCTACTACTACTATGGCATCATCAACAAGCAGTCCTATTGCAAGTACCATCGCAAACATTGTAAGCATGTTTATTGAATACCCTGCAAGTCCAAGCACTGCAAATGTCCCAAGTACAACAACAGGAACTGTAATTGTTGGTATCAAAGTTGCACGTATGCTTCCCATGAATAGCCACATAATAAAGAATACCAGTATAATTGCTTCAATTAGTGTTTTTGCAACTTCTTTTATGGCTACCATTGTAAATGGCGTTGTATCATAAAGATAAACAGTCTTTACTCCAGGAGGAAAATTCCTGCTTAGCTCATTCATTTTCTTCTGTATATTATTCGCAATATCAAGAGCATTCGCACCTGGAAGTGGCCTGATTGCAAGACCTGCTGATGGCATTTTTCTCTTTCCATCTGTCTCAGAATAGTATGTTTCAATATCATAGTAGTCTGTACCTAGGTCCACTCTTCCTATATCTTTTACTTTTACTGATGAACCATCAGGATTAACTTTAATAGGAATGGAAGCAAACTCTTCTGGAGTTTTAAGCATGGTTTGAACTATTATAGAAGCATTTAAACGCTGGCCTTTAAGAGCAGGCTGACCACCAAACTGTCCTCCTGAGACTTCTATATTATATGACCTTATTGCAGAGATTACATCATCAACAGTCAGGTTATAACTGACAAGTTTGTTAGGATCAAACCAGACTCTCATTGCATAAGGAAATCCAAACTCTTCAACCTCACCAACTCCCTGAATACGGGCAAGAATTGGTTTAACTATTGATGACATATAATCTCTTAAATCATACGCATCTAGTCTTCCATCCTGAGATACAATTCCAACAACCATGATATAACTTTTTGTTGCTTTACCAACATCAACGCCTCCTCTTTGAACAACCTCTGGAAGTTTTGACATCGCAAGTTGCACTTTATTTTGAACTTTTGACCATGCAACATCTGGATCTGTTCCTGGCTCAAAGGTTAACTCAATACGACATGTTCCTGCTGAATCACTGTAGGCTGATAGATATATCATTTTATCAAGACCTGTCATTTCATTTTCTATTATTTGAGTGACACTGTTTTCAACGGTTTCAGCAGATGCGCCTGTATAAAATGTCCTAACATATATAGAAGGAGGAGCTACAGGAGGATACTGGGCTATGGGAAGTGTATATATTGCAAGACATCCAGCTGCCATTATGGCTATTGCAATAACCCAGGCAAATACTGGACGATCCAGAAAAAATCTTGATAACATTATTGATTGCCTCGATTCTCGGTTTTCTTAGGAGCATAATACACAGCTTTAACAGATATATCTGGCCTTATTTTCTGAAGTCCTTCAATTATTACTAACTCTCCTTCAGATAGTCCTGAAGAAACAAGCCATTTGTTTCCTATTGCTCTGTCAATAACTATAGGTCTTACCTGAACTTTACTCTGCCTGTCAACTATATATACATATGGATTACCTTTAGAATCTCGAAGTACACACTCTTGCGGAAGCAGAATTGCATTTTTATTTACTCCTTCTTTTATTTGAGCTCTAACAAACATCCCTGGTAGCAGTGTGCCTTCAGGATTACGGAATATTGCCCTTAAAATAACTGTGCCAGTACTTGGATCAACTGTTACATCTCTAAACTGTAATAACCCTTCAAGTGAATAAATTGAGCCATCCTCAAGGATAAGTTTTATTTTTTCCTGATCTTCTCCAGCATATTTAATCCTGCCTTCCTCAAGTCGTCTTTTAAGAAGTGCTAACTCTGTTGTGGATTGTGGAATATCAACATAAATTGGATCTAACTGTTGAATTCTTGTAAGTTCCATCTGCTGATATGCTGTAACAAGAGCACCTTCTGTAATATTTGACCTGCCTATTATACCAGTGATTGGTGCGGTAATCCTTGTATATCCTAAATTAATCTGAGCTATTCTAACCTGCGCTTTCCAGTAATCAATATCTGCCTGAGCCTGTTCATACTGAGATTTAATATCATCATACTCCTGCTTGCTGATAGCATTTACTTTAACAAGCTGTCCATAACGTTCAAATCGTGTTTTGATGGATGGTAGATTAGCTTCAGCTTTTGTAAGAGACGCTTTCGCATTATCCAGAGCTGCCTTAAAAGGTTCAGGATCAATCTGATATAAAACCTGTCCTGCATTTACCTTGCTTCCTTCAGTAAATAATCTTTTAAGCAAAATCCCGCTTACCTGAGGTCTGATCTCAGCAACCCTGTATGATGTAGTTCTTCCGGGAAGTTCGGTTATCAAGAGCACCTCTTCTGTCTGTATTTTTATAACAGACACCTCTGGAAGCATGGGCTGGGCCTGTTTCTTTCCGGTCATTTTAATCACAATCCCTGCAATAATTAAAACAGCAATAACAATACAGACAATAACAAATGGCTTTTTTTTGATTTTAAGATTTTTAATATTAAAGCCCTTAATTTTAAATTTTTTAATGTCCATCCTCTAACTCCTATTTTTATTAAACAAACCATACAGAAGAATATTCAGGCATTCTTCCGGGTTAAATAAATTTTCACTATCAACAACAACAGACATAACAAAGCCCCTTGTAATATTTAAAATTATTTTAGCAACTTCTTCAGGATCGTAACTATTACTGAATTCACCTGAAGCAATGCCCTTTTGAATAATATTCTTAATAATTCCCAGTTCTTTCTTAAAAAACTCTTTTTTTATACTTAAGCCAAAAGTAAAACCGTGCTCTTTAGTGTGCATTATTATAAATTCCCTATTTTCTTTTGCATATTCTGCTATATTTTTTATCAAAGCTTTTAATGCATCAACAGGACTTTCAATGCTTTCAACAGGCTTTAAAATTTTTTCAAAAAATTCTTCAATTCTCTTTTTAAGCAAAAATAAAGATAACTCCTCCTTATTTTTAAAATGAAGATATAATCCTCCAATACTTATATTGGCTTCCTTTGCAATCATTCTCATGGTAGCACCATTGTAACCGTATTGAGAAAAGATTTTTTCAGCTACATTGATAATTTTCTGCCTTGACTCATATGCTGAACATTTGTTCATGTAATAAGTTTTTAGTCTATAAAATTTTAATTCCCTATGTCAAGAGATATGGCTAATTTTGACCGATTAAGTTTTAATTTCATATAAAATAAGGCTTTGAAGATCTTTAATATTTTTGTTTTGAAATCTTTCGAAAATTTTATGTTTTTATTTATTTCTCTGAGAAAGTATTTAAATTTGAAATGACATTATTATTTTGATATAATTTAGCATGCATAAATTGTTACAAATTTTTATAATTCTCTTTCTTATTTACAGTAATGCGTGGGCTGATAGAATTTGCTTGAAAATTATAAACGGGCAAGAAGTTTATACAAATTTATGCAATAGAGAAAGCAAAAAAAAATCGATAAAGAAATCTGTAAATTATCGAATGCCAGCCATGAGTCAGACATCTTCCAGTATATCCAGGGAAGAACTTGAAAACATTGTTGAAGAAAAATCAAAGCATTATAGTATGGATTCCAAACTTATAAAAGAGATGATACGGGAAGAATCAGCCTGGAATGTAAACGCTATTTCACCAAAGGGAGCTATGGGAATTATGCAACTTATGCCCTCAACAGCAATGCTTATGGGTGTAAAAAATCCTTATGATCCTGTTGAAAATATCGATGCCGGGATAAGATATATGAAGTATTTGCTTGAAAAGTTTAATGGAGATGTAAATCTTGCTCTTGCTGCATACAATGCAGGGCCAAACCTCGTTGAATCACTCGGCAGAATACCAAATATAGTGGAAACACAGAATTATGTAAGAAGAATATCTTTAAGATACTCAGGAAAGGTTCCGGAATTTTCAAGTTATCCCGGAATTAAAAGATCTTCACCTATAAAAGCTGTTGTCCTGTCCGATGGAACTGTTGTATATACCAACAGGGAGGATATCTATATATGGTCAACGAAACATTAGAAGAAATAAAAAAATTAAAAAAGAAAAGAAATGCTATAATCCTTGCCCATAACTATCAAAAAGAAGAAATTCAAGAAATTGCTGATTTTGTTGGAGACTCTCTTGAACTGAGCAGGACAGCAGCTCAGGTTAAGTGTGATGTCATAGTTTTCTGCGGAGTTCATTTCATGGCTGAAACTGCAGCAATTCTTAACCCGGATAAAACTGTTCTTTTGCCTGAGATTGATGCAGGATGTCCTATGGCAGATACTGTTGATGTTACAGAACTCAAGAAATGGATTAAAAAATATCCTCATGCTCCTGTTATTTCTTATGTAAATACAACAGCAGAGGTCAAGGCTTTAAGTTATGCATGCTGTACATCCGCCAATGCTCCTCAGATAGTAAAAGCAGTTCCTTTTAATTCAATCATATTTGTTCCTGACAAAAATCTTGCTGACTGGGTTAAAAAAAATGTTCCTGATAAAGAAATTATTGTATGGAATGGTTTCTGCCCCACCCATCACATGATAAAGAAAGAAGATGTGCTTCGCGCAAAGGAATCTCATCCAGATGCCCTTGTAGTTGTTCATCCTGAATGCCGTCCAGAAGTTATTGAACTTGCAGATCATGTTGCCTCTACCTCAGGGATGGTGAGATTTACAAAAGCATCTTCTCACAGAGAATTTATAATAGGAACAGAAACAGGACTTCTATACAAGCTTAAAAAAGAAAATCCGGATAAAATTTTCTATCCACTGAAAAAAACCATGATATGCCCAAATATGAAAATAACCACACTGGAAAGTGTTCTGTCTGCCTTAAAAGAAAATAAATATGTAATTAAAGTTTCAGAAGAACTCCGAATAAAAGCAAAACAAGCTGTTGACAGAATGCTCACTCTGGTTTCTTAGTTACAGCATTAACCTCATAGCCAGAAATGAAGCTTAAAGATATAATCATTGAAAGAATTAAAAAAAATGGTCCAATTCCCTTTGATGAATTCATGAACATGGCTCTTTACTATCCGGAAGCTGGATACTATACCAAATCTGATTTAAAAATCGGAAGGCAAGGAGATTTCTTCACAGCATCTCATCTTGGAAAAGTTTTTGGGTTAATCTTAAGCAAACAGATAAAACTGATGTGGGGAAAAATGGGCTGTCCGGATGAGTTTGCAATTACTGAAATAGGACCTGGGATGGGATATCTTGCAGAAGATATTATGGAAGAGCTTTTATATAATGAAAATGATAAACATAGTTTTCAATACTATCTGATAGAAATAAATCCTCATCTGGAAAATACACAGAGAGAACGATTAAAAAAATATCACGGAAAAATATTCTGGTATGACTCCATAGATAAATTAGAGGAATTTCAGGGTGTTTTAATCTGTAATGAGATATTTGATGCTTTTCCTGTGAGAGTTTTTGAAATCAGAAATAATAAGGTCTTTGAAGTTTATGTGAGATTAAACACAGAAGAGTTCACTGAAGAGTTAAAACCTGCAAGGCAAGATACAGTGGAGTATATCAATGAATTCGCTCCCTGGATTTTAGAGATAGATGGATACCGTTCTGAGATAAATCTTGCGATGAAAGAGTTCATTAAAACAATATATAAAATGATGAAAAGAGGATTTGTATTAATTTTTGATTATGGATGGAGTAATGAAGAATATTACAGTTATGAACGAAAAAAAGGCAGCCTGCTCTGTTATTATAAACACAGCGTAAATGAAAACCCTTATGTAAATCTTGGTGAGCAGGACATTACTGCCCATGTTAATTTTACAGCATTAAAAAAATGGGCTGAACAGGCTGGATTTAATGTTGATTTATACCTATCACAGAGTAAATTTTTAATCTCTCTATGCGATGAGCCTCTGCTTGAACAACTCCAGAAAGAGGATTTAATACAGAAATTTAAAAGACTTGTACTGCCATCTGGGATGGGAGAATCACACAGAGTTATGATTCTATCAAAATTATAAGCCACATCAATCAATCTCAGAATTCAACTATAATCTCTCTTGAACTTTTCATACGCCTTTGTCACTGAATATTGCTTAATAAGGTCTTTTATTGAGTATATTACCCGCAGGCCTGTAATTACAGACCCAGATTTCTTCTGTATTACTGCATCTAGCCTTTGCACATCCTACTTCTCTGGTATCTCTCCATACAATCTGAGTGTAATGCCCGCAGCTTTTACCAGCTCTGCAACTGTTAGTTGAATAATCATAATAAAATTTTTCCGCTGCCCAGTAGTCAACAACTATTTTTGCAGTTGCATTATAGTTTGCCCAGAAGATGTTTTCTCCAAAATCATTATCACTGTGAATCATTTTACATCCATACTGCCTGCTCAATTTATAAGCCCAGTCCTGAGCAACTCTTTCAAGCTCTGATGCCCATTTAAGTTCAGCCACACCAACCTGTTTTCGCCACAGATTATGTTCATCCAATAATTCCATTTTCTCTCTTGATGTTAGCTCTATTGAATAGCTTTGTGGCATAGAAATATTTTGAAAGCTCGAGCAACTGATCGAACAGAGCCAAAAAATCATCGCTATAAGGAATATTGAATAATATCCTGAATTTAAAAATTTCAAAAACAATATCCTGATTAAAAACCCGCTTTTGTAAGTTCCTTTATTATTGCCTGCCCGATTACATTTCTCTGAATCTGATTGGTGCCCTCGTAAATTTGAAGTATCTTTGCATCCCGCATCATTTTTTCAACAGGATAATCTTTCATATATCCAGAGCCTCCCATAACCTGAACAGCATCAACTGTTACTTTCATGGCAACATCAGTGGCAAATGTTTTTGCCATTGCTGATGCTTTTGTAATATCCTTTGCTCCAGAGTCAATGTACCTTGCAACTGAATAAATGAGTGCTCTAGCTGCCTCAATCTGAATTGCCATATCAGCAAGCATATGCTGAATTGCCTGAAAACTTATCACAGGCTGGCCAAACTGTACTCTCTGTTTGGCAAACTTTGCAGCCTCTTCAAATGCACCCTGTGCAACTCCAAGTCCCTGGGATCCAACACCAACACGGCTTTGATCAAGTGTTTTCATTGCAACAATAAAGCCCATACCTTCTCTGCTCAGCATATTTGACTGTGGAATTCTGCAATCTTCAAATATTAATTCTCTTGTTGCTGATGCTCTTATTCCCATTTTATTTTCTTTCTTGCCAAAACTAAAACCAAGAGTTCCTTTTTCAACAATAAAAGCTGATGCACCACGAGCTCCCTTTGCTTTATCTGTAAGAGCAATAACTGTATAAATTTCGGCTTCTCCGCCATTTGTAATCCACTGTTTCCTGCCATTAAGCACATAATGATCTCCGTCTTTTACCGCAGTTGTCTGAATCCCTCCTGCATCAGAACCAGCGTTTGGCTCTGTAAGAGCAAAAGCAACCAGTCTTTTCCCATCAGCTATGTCCGGTAAATACTTTTTCTTTTGCTCATCTGTTCCAAAAAGAAGAATTGGATAAGTTCCCAGTGCATTTGCAGCATAAGTAGTTGATACTCCAAGACAAATACGAGACAGCTCTTCAACTACAAGACAGAGTTCAAGTGCACCTGTACCAAGCCCTCCGTATTCCTCCGGAACAAAAACCCTGAACATATCTGCCTGAGCAAGAATTTTCATAACCTCCCATGGAAACTCACCTGTTTCATCCAGCTCTGCCCGAACAGGAAGAATATGCTCCTCAGCAATCTGTCTTGCCAGCTCTTTTATCATTTTTTGTTCTTCAGTTAAAAAATAATCCACTGCTTCCTCCTTTAACCAGATATATCTATGCCCCCTACAAGGAGGGTCGGTGAACCAAAGTTTCCAAAGAATGTTAAGTCATTACCCAAAGCCACTGTATTCTGAAAGAGTTCCCTCACATTGCCAGATACAACCACTTCCCTTACTGGATATTTCATCTGTCCATCCTCTATATAAACTCCTGAAATCCCAACTGAAAAATCTCCGCTTACAGGATTTGCGGTATGCATTCCCATAACTTCAACAATATAGACTCCTTTTTGGACTTTCCTGACTAACTCATCTCTGCTTAGTTTTTGTTCTTCTGTATCAATATAAAGATTTGATGGTCCCACTGAGATTCCTCTATCTGTTCTGACAGCATTTCCTGTGGAACTACTACCAGACCGCTTTGCAGTATAGGTGTTGTGTAAAATTAAATTCAGAACGCCTTTTTCTATCAAAATTTTTCTTGATGTTGGAACTCCTTCGTCATCAAATGCAGATGAACCAAATTTCTGTGGAATCGTTCCATCATCTACAATTTTCAATTTTTCATTAATCACTGGATGTCCAATTTTATCAATAAAAAGAGACTTACCCGTCAGATAGTTCTCCGCAGATAGAGAATGACTAATAAGCTCAAGAAATTCACATGCAACATAAGGGTCTAAAACTGCAAAACCCTTAAAAGGACTGATTCTCTGAGGATTGAGAAGCATTAATGCTTTACTGGCTGCTTGTCTGCCTATATCTTCAAAGTTAATATTTTTCAAAAATCTTTCTGTTCTGTAAGCCCAGCCCATTTGAGAATCTCCATCTTCAGCAACTGCAATTATATAGCTATTTATGGAGGTCAAAGACTGAAAAACCGAAATTCCATTTGAATTTATAATACCTCTTTCTTCAATTGCAAGATCTATTTCTGCATTTCTAAGTTTCTTAATTCTGCTGTCAAAAAGTGTAGATTTCTGCATATCAATTAATATTTGAGGCAATGAGTCTTTTATCTCTATGAGTTGCTCATCAAAGAGTTCCACGTCCTTTACAGGCTCTGGATGTGGAAGACTCAAAAAATCATCTACATCAGAGATCAGGGCAAGTTTGATGGCTGATTCAAAAGCATTCGGAATTTTATTTATATCGCTACAGGTTGCAAATCCAGCTTTTTTGTCCTTGATTACTCTTATTGAAAAATGAAATCTTATCGCATCCTTTTGTTTATCAATTTCTAAATTCTTACCCTCTACTGAATAGGTTTTTCTATTGAAAAAATAAATCTCCCAATCAGCATTAATTGAGGGAATTTTTTGTTTTATCAAATTTAAATAATTATTCCATATATGTTGCTGATGCATGGTCAGACTCCCAGACAGTAACACTGTAAAGCATTACTGATGTATTGGCAAATTTATTTCGTAGTGCCATATATATCCATCTTGCTATGTTTTCACTTGAAGGATTTATAACTGTAAATGGAGGGATTTCATTGATGAAAGTATGGTCAAGTTTAGAAATTACTCCGTCTGTTATGTTTTTTAATTCTTTAAAATCAATGGCTAAACCGATTTGATTGAGATTTTCCGCCATTACTTCTACTTCAACCTTCCAGTTATGTCCGTGAATATTCTCACACTTTCCCTTATATCCTCTCAGTTGATGAGCTGCGTCAAAATCTGTTATGATTCTAAGCTTATACATCACTTAAGTTCCTTTTTGAATACTGTTATATATGGAAGATTTCTGAACATCTCATGATAATCAAGCCCGTAGCCCACAACAAATTTATTTGGAATTTTAAATCCCACATAATCAACATGAACATCAACCACTCTTCTTTCTGCTTTATCCAGGAAAACACATATCCTAAGGGAAGCCGGATTCATTGCAAGAATTCTATCCTGTATAATTTTTAAAGATATCCCCGTATCAATAATATCATCAACGAGCAGTATATCTTTGTCCTCTAATTCTTCTGTTGGAAAGTAATGAATTTTAACCTCTCCAGAAGATACATCTTTTACATAGCTTGATGCCATAATAAAATCTACTCTCACAGGAGTCTTAATATATCTGATAAGATCAGAAAAAAACATAAATGATCCTTTCAGAATGCCAATTACAACTACATCCTTATCTTTGTAATCTGAAGATATTTTATGTGCAAGGGCTTTAACTTTTTTTTGAATCTGTTCTTCTGAAATAAGCGGAGTTCCTATAAACATAGTGTGTTATTATAACAAAAAGTTTTATTTAAATCTATTCAAGTTCTCCTTTAATTTGTACATAAAAATAGCTTAAGAACGATAGATATGATTAATGGATTTGCAAAATATACTACAATATAATCTATGATTAAACCAAGAATAGTTCTGAGCAGATGCTTTCTAAAACCTGTAAGATATGATGGTAGAATTATTCATGATGAATTCGTGGAAAAACTGAAAGATTTTGTTGAAGTTGTTGATTTATGTCCTGAATGTGATATTGGACTTGGAGTTCCACGTTCAAAAATTATTCTCGTAAAAAACAATAACTCAAAAAAACTCATCCAGCCAGACACTGATAAAGATTTAACAGAACAAATGTTTAATTATATTGATAGAACGATCAAAAATCTCAACCAGATTGATGGATTTCTGTTAAAAAGCAAATCTCCTTCATGTGCCGTGGGTTCAGCAAAACTTTATTTTAAAGGAATGGTGTGTGGCAAAACATACGGATTTTTTGCAGAGGCATCAAAAACTCATTTTCCTTACTTACCTATTGAAGATGAAGGAACGTTGAAAAATAATGATGTAAGATTCCACTTTCTTGTAAGGATCTTTGCTTTTGCTGAGTTAAAACAAATACATAAAAATATTTCAATCTCATCCCTGATAGATTTTCACTCAAGATACAAATATCTTCTTATGACATACAGTCAAAAGTCTCTTAAAGAACTTGGAAGAATTGTGGCTGATGCATCTATGAATACCAACGAAAAGTTTAATAGATACAGCAAAATATTCTATCAAACATTAAAAAAGAAAACATCACGTGGTAGACATCTAAATAGTTTAATGCATATTTCAGGGCATCTGTCAGAACAGCTCAATCATGAAGAAAAAAGAGAGATTCTTGATTTAATTGAGAAATATAAAAATAATTTCATAGAACTCAAAGTAATAATAAAACTTTTCAGAAACATGGCATATAGTTCTAGAAATAGTTATATCTTAAATCAAAAATATCTGAATCCGTTTCCAGATGAAATTGATATATAAAGAATCATCGAATTATGTGCAATGTATCTTGACAGGACTTACCTTGCGTAAACAGCTTCTATACGAGAGTGAGTGTCCTGAGGACCTTTTGCTTCAGAAATGATTGTAAACCAAAGCCAATATGCAAATACACCGCCACCTGAACCGCTGCCTATAACTCTTTCCTTCCCAAAACCAGTCTTAAATGCTCCTCTACCTCCATAACATACCTGAATATCGTTATCAAAAGTGCCACTTGTATTTTCTAACTTAAATTTTAACTGTATGCTATCACAAACTCCAGCGATTACATCTCCATTTAATGCTTTAGAATACATTTCAAATACTTTTGTAGCTATTCCATAATGCACTCCACCTGCTGCTGCATCCCGAATTGATGCATATGTTTTTATGGTTTGAGAAGAACCAAAAAGTTTTGTAAGAGCAAAATAAAGACCTGCAAGAGCAAGCAATGCAAAAAGTGCAATAAGTATTGCTGAAATGAGAGCAATACCTGACTGATTTACTGATAGTTTCTTAAAGCTATATCCTGTTCTATAACTTTCCATCTATACCACCTTCCTGTATCATTCCACCATGAATTATCTATTGCTGGCCCTCCAGCACAATTATCACTAAAGTTTGGAGGAGCAGTAACAGTATCCTGTCTTACACCAATCTGAAGTACCATACAGAGGCGCAAAAGCTTAACTTTTTTAAGCTCAATATCTGATGAATCAAATGTATCCTGATAAATAATAGAACCTCCTTGAACCATTCCAGTACGAATTCTAAAGTTTAATACACACGAAACAATAGGCTCTGCATTATAACCGGAAGACCCTGAAGTTCCAAGAGTTTTAATAAGGTTATATATTTTTTGTTTGTTATTTGCTGGAGCACACTCTTTTGGTAATTTATTGTCTGTCAGATAATAACTAACCATAAATGCTTGAGGATAATTATATCTGTCATCATTAGTAGCATAAAATGCCAATCCTGTCATGCCACTTAAATCACTGCATAAAGAATCTATACATTGATCCTGCTGTGTTATGATTTCTTTACTTACTGGATCCAAAACAATATACCATGCAGATGGAAACTGACAGTCCTGTCCCATAAAATTTTTACTCTTAATTGTTAGACTTCCATTGGTTAATGCTGCCCAGCATCCTGATAACGTTTCCTGTCTTGCAGCAACAGATGGAAAAGTCAAAGTATCTCCGGTCAAACTATTTGATGTAATTGAGGTTAAAGTTAAATTATCATTATCAATTCCAAACCCTGCAGCTTCAATATCTTTTACAATCTGGCTAATAAGAACTGCTGCATCCTGCTCCTGCTTTGCAACAAAATGTCTGGTAGCATTTTCTCTGGCTATAAACTTATAAGCAGAAAGAATTCCTCCTGCAAGAATTCCCATTATAGCAATAACAATTAAAATCTCAATTATTGAATAACCTTTTTGTTTGACAAAAATTTTCACTGAACTTATTCGTATTATCATTTTTTTTCCTTAATAACAATCGCAGTGATAATTTTATAATCATTTGTAAACGGCTCAAAATACCATACCATAACTAATGCTGATTTGCCTGCTTCTCTGCCATAATCATCTGTAAGCCTTGCAATATTTATAGCAGAGTATATACGTCTATCAGAAAATCCTTCATAAGTGCATATGGGAAGATCAGTTGGGCAATAGCTACCTCTACAGCTACATAACGCATTTACAGTATCCGCTGAAGGATAAAGTCTTAAATTTGACGACAGAGAACCAAGTGGATTTGTAACAGTTGGTGTTCCGGGGCTATAAAAATCAACCTCATCTTGAAAAAAACTACAATTAGTAGAACTGCATTGAATACTTGCCCATGAACTGTTATTTGCATATAGTATCGATTGAGTACCGCTGTCTTCACTTACATATGGAAGACTTTCAATATAATTTGTCATCTGCTGTGCTAGCTCTGTTGCTCTGTCTTTCATTTTTGCCCTTATAGAGAACTTATTATACTCAAGAACTCCTTTTAAAAATCCAAGCATAACAATGAGAACAATCAACATGGCAACAATTAACTCAATAAGCGTAAATCCTTTGTTATTCAATTTTTATTCTTCCATATTTTGAAATATTTACAATTTTCTGCGAACCCAGATTGTTTGTAAGTGTTATACCGTCCATACCCAGTCCGCAATTATTACTTAAGGGATATCCTCTCCTGTCAAAAACGCTTATAACCCTTTTTGTAGAAGAAATACCTGAAATAAAAGACTTTGCCTCCACAATAGTGTCGTTGTCAAAAGTACAATTACCATTATTGTCTATAAAAATCGTATAGTTATTAACATTGATAACAATTCCATGAGGTTGTTTTGCAATGGATTGAGATTTTATCCATCCCAGTTCATCAGCAAGCATATTTGTCTGCCTCATAAGCTCTCGACCTGCTTTATGTTTTGTATATTCAGATACTCCGACATACATAAGGATTGATAAAATTGCTATAGTTATTAACAGTTCAAGAATGCTGAATCCTGCTACTTTTCTATCCATGATATAAATTTTCCCTGAACTAAAAATGACGGATTAAATAACTGAGTAATTGATCCAGAAGATGTCTGAATAATTAACTTTCCAGTTGACAGAGTTTGGAATGGTTGTCCTAACGGTGGAACACCCTGTGCAATTATTTGATTAATAACTATTGTACTTTGTGGCTCATTCAAAAAAGTATAATAGAATGAAATATATCTTGTTTTCCCTGAATATTCACATATACCTCCTGGAGGGATAAAAACCAGGCTATTTACCATTTCTGTATAAACAAATGGTTGAGAAATTATTGCTTCGCCGCTCAATCCATAATACCATCCATTTGTAACATTAACAGTATTACTAAGCTGGGTTTGATTATAAGTAATGTCTGTTAAAGCACACCCACTTTGATCACATATACATTCTTTTTCAGTTAAATAAGGTACAGTAGTCGCAGTAGAAAGTACAGATGCTACATTAATCAAGTCATTTTTTGTAAAAGCGGAACCTGTTGTGTTCCAATATGGGTCTTTATATCCTATTAGATAATTTGTATAAGGAATACTTTTGTCATCGTTATTCAAAAACTTACCGGTTCCAAAATATACCCATACATTATTGGAGACATCCATAGTAAAAGCAGGAGCTGCAAAAACCGGTGGTTGATAATTACCAGTTTTAAATGTAGAAAGGTCCACAGCGTTTTGAATATCAGAATTTTGCAGACCAGTTATTGTTTTATAACTAGTTCCACTTTTTAAAGATATTCTATAAAAATTTCCCCATACAGGATTATTTGTACTCTTACCATATACTCCAAAATAAATAGTATCATCTTGATAGTCATCATCTACATCAATATTATTTATATCTCCCACTGCTACCGTAGCAGAACCTGTCTTTAAAGTTAAATTGTTGTCTAAAGAGCCTGTCTTTAAATTATAAAAATAAATTTTTGCAGTATTTAAATAGCTAGAACCATCAGGATCTGAAGGACCTGTTCCTAACACAACATACCAGGTACCATTTGTACTGCTATCTCCAAGCCTTACAATAGATGGGAACGAAGTTGTAAGAGTGTTATCTGGTAAAGATTGTTCCCATAAAAGGGTTGGATAAGTTGATGAACCATTCATCCAATCAGTAAGGTCTAATACAAAAATTGAAGAACTGTAAACGCTTCCAGATCCCAGATCAATTTTTTTACCTCCGAAACCCATTACCCCAACCAGAAGTGTTCTCCAGCTTGATTGTGATTTTGTATCTCCAGAATTTCCATTAATTGAAGCATCAAATACCATAGTTCTATAATCCACAGTTGGAACATGACAGTAGTCATTATGACCATACCATATCAGATAAGGAATGGCATTCTTAGGTATAAATGCCCATTCTTCTTGTCCAATTTTGTCTGTTCCAGTATCGTTTGGTGCATTTTGAAGTTTTGCGGGATATTCAGGATCTGTCTGATTAACAACTGTTCCAACTCTGAATGCATGGAGCATTCCATCATTTGCACCAACAAAAGAAAAGCTTGCTCGAGCTTTGTAATTAGAATCAGTTATATATGATAAATAAGTTGTATCTCCATAACGCAAATGATAATAATTTAGTGGTTTATCTGAACTAACAGAAGGGGTCGAATTAATTATATCCCCGAGTTTCCAGGTGGTTGACTGATCATTTCCACAGAAAGATTTTATATTAAGCTCTCTTGGCCTTTGTACATAAGGAAGAGAGTTACAAGAAGAATCTTTTGGATTATCTCCACTAATATATCTTATTATACATTTTGCTTTATTAGAATCTATTGTAGAATCAATAAGAGTCCAGATTCCACTAAAATATGCTGCGGTATCATTAGAAACCTCATTTGAACTAAAAATATTAGCCAATGTGCCATCTTTATTAAATAATATTGTCCTATCTTTATTGTCTCTTTTTGCCAGCACACATCCGCTATTAAAAACTGAAACAGCTTGATCTATTGAAACAGCATCACCAGCAGTACATACATTAACATCGGTAATTTTTGCAACTTTACTATCTCCTGCAGAGTCAACAAAAAACTGTATAATTAAGTCTAAACTATTAGTTGCAAGATCAAGGATTTGATTTGCGATAGTGTCTTCTCTTATATGACCTGTTAAATCAATCCAGAAGCTTCGCAAAAATCCAAGCCATCCTATCTCTGTTCCGTCATCTTTCAAATATTTTGGATAAAAATAGGGCTGAATTATAAGACTGGATATTTCTGTTCTTGATGCAAGTGTTGCAACAGTAGAACCCGATGATACTCTTCTCAGGATATCAAATAAAGCACTTCTTATAGCATCTTTTATTTCAGACGCATCTGAGGCGGAATAGAAAGTATCAGGTTTTCCATCATTGTCTTTATCCCAGTCCATCGATGAAGCAGGAAGCTCAGTACACGAACTGCCTTTACCACAATTTGGACTAGAACAACAATCATCTATATGATCGCACTCTTCAGTTGGATAGCCATTTAAGTTATCAGGCCAATTTTTGCTTCTATTAAATGATCCATACATTGCAACATTTTTAAGCGATTTTTCTCCAGAACCTCCGAGCCATAATCCTATTCCATAGACAGCTTCAACATAAGAATCGACCTTTGTTTTAGAGTTTGTGAATCCTTTTTTATGAAGCCAGTACGCTGGCACAACAGGATCTGCTGAGTTAGACTCGTATCCAGTATCTATTGTACAAGTGGATTTTCCACCACCATAATTCCACTGTCCATCTGTAAGAAGGATTACAAAATTTTTTGCACATGGAACAGATTTAAATTCACTACCACTACAGACTCCGTCTTGATTTTCGTCAAAACACTGATACATTGGATTTTTCCATTGATCTCCATTGCCCTGTTGAGGGGTAAAGCCATTATATTTAGGCGTGTTTTGAGCAAAATAGTTATAAGCATCCCATAACGCTGGAGCAGTTGGCGTTCCACCGTTGGGAGATTCATCATTTATTGTTGAAATTAAATTTTTATATGGATTAACTCCATCAAAATTGGAACTTGAAGTAAAATCACCAATATAAACTTTATTATTTCTAACACCCGTATCACTAAAAAACATTACACCAAGTCTTGGTTGCAGACTTAATTTTTTAAATTGCATGGCTAAACTATCATTAATTCTATTCCATGGAACTCGTACTCTTTCTCCTGATTCTTCTGACTCAAGAGTACAACCATAGTCATCACAATCTAAATTAGCGTTTGGTTGTCCGTAAAGCTCTGGATCACATTTTTTTGGATCCCTATTATTACATGAAGTTAATCTTCCTCCTGTTATTGCCCATCTAACAAGATCAACTCTTCTCATATAATGAAAATTAAGACATGCACCCTTGTATTGATTTTTTTTATCTATACTACTTGCTCTTTTAGGACAAGGTGTAACACTTCCAGTAGTTACTTCCCAGTATCTTTTTGTTGAATTATATTTATAAATCTTATCAGGTTCAAAGTATCCTTCTTCTGTCCCTTTGTATGTCCATCCACATCCAGACTTTGAATCACAGCAATATGTCCCATCACTCTTAGGATTATAAGCACACCATAACATTGAACCACTTACATCTATTACAAATAATACATTTGGCGCAGCGATCTGACCAATTGAAGGAGGTACATAACAGTAATCAGACATCACGCTTGATCCTATAGAAGGCGTTTCTTTTATCAAAAATGAAACAATAAACAATATAATTAAATATACGAGTTTCTTCATAATAACCTCAATTTAAATCTAAAAGAGGCGTTGTTATGCTGTGAGTCTTAAAATTATCGCAGTGATTTGAATCAATTGCAAAATCAACTGTTTTATTAATAAGTAATTGTTTTGGTAAACCTTTTTGCGTTATAAATTCTCTTACTCCTTTACATGAACTGTTAATTACATCAATTCTTATTTTGCCTGTATCAGGCTCATAGTTAATTACAGTACCTGTAAGATACAGTTCATCAACAGCCAAAAGCATAGCTGGAAGAAAGATAACAGCAATTAATATTAAAGCTTCTTTCATGTTTTATATTCTACTCAATCACAATTCAAAAAATCGTGAGAATTCTGTGAGCGAAAGATTGATTTATAAAAACAACTTGCAATAAAACGCTATTATCTCTTTTGGAAGTCTATCAGAACGAGGAAATGGTCAGTCTTTGCACGATATTTGAAATTCAACCCAATTTTTTTTGATAAAAAATTCACTATTTGAAGACCAACACCAGCACCTTTACTGACATCTGAGATGTCATTCCTTATTGCAATGGCGTTATTAAAGATCTTGATATGAACCTTATTGTCTGCATATTTAAAGCTGTTGTCAAGCAGTAAAAAAATTATTGTTTCAAAAGTTTCAGGGTTTGTTTCTAAAAAAACATCTCTTGCAGTTATTCTGACTGTTTGTTCTGTATAAAACTTTGAAACAGTATTTAATAACATCTGTTTCACATTGACCTTTTCTCTGTTTTTTGAAAGAAAAGGCAGTTTTTTTATTGTATCCATTGTCTTTTTTATCTCGTCGTTTAAAAGATTACACTGACTGCAAAGTCTATCAAAAATTGCTTGGTCTGGTTTTATTTTCAATATCTCTATATTTATTTTTATTACAGAGATAAAGTTGCCTATTTTATGGGAAAGAACAAAAATAAGCAGTGTCAGAAAGTCCTCTGTTTCCCTTTCCTTTTTAACCATTACAATTAAAACTCTATAGAAAAGAAAAAGTAAAATCAATACAAGTATAGACTCCCATATGAGCAGAGTTTTTGAATACTCTTTTAAGCGTTGATGAGCATAGCTTCTGTCCATCATGAGTTCATTTTGGTAGTTTTTTATATGAGCAGGTAATGGATAGGTCTTATTTAGTTTGAGAATTTCTTGATAGACCGCGATGATTTCTTTTTCATTTCTCTGTTGCTGTTCGATAAAAAAATATAAGGTTACAAAGTTTATGACTGTAAGTGCAGTAATCACTGCTACAACAAGGGTTATAAAAAGTCTTGTCTGAAAACTCAAATTAATCTGTATCCTCTTCCTTTATAAGTCTGTATTGAATCTGGTGGCAGTATTTTTCTAAGCTCCTTTATATAGGTTCTTACTATCTCATCTCCCACTGCCTTACCTGACCAGACATAATTAAGAATTGTTTCTGTATCAACAATATCTCTTCTTTTTTTAATAAGAAGAATGAGTAAATCCCATGCGGTTTTTGAGATTTTTATTTCTTCATCACCCTTTTTAATTGTTTTTGCATCAGTATTTATGGTTAGATCTCCTATTGTAATAATACTGTCTATGCGTTTTCTTTTACTTAACGCCTTTATCCTTAGAATAAGTTCCTTTGGTTCAAATGGTTTAGTAAGATAATCATCTGCTCCCCTTTGAAAGCAAACTTCTTTATCCTTTAAAGAATTTTTAGCAGTTAATACCAGAATTAGTGTTTTTATCCCTTGACTTCGAATCAAAGAAATAATATCTTCTCCTCGACTGAAACTCAAAATAAGATCAAGAACTATTACATCAAAATCATAAACTTTTAACAGGTTATTAATGTTTCTTTCATCCCATAACCAGACTGTTTCTATTTTATTAAGCTCAAAATAATTTTTAAGAGACTGTCCGAGTTCTTTATCATCTTCTATTAAAAGAATTTTCATAACTTGAATAATACAATAAAATGGCTGATTTTTCAATAAAGATACGATAAGTAGGTATGTTAAAAATATTTTGAATGGTTATAAAAAAACAGGGAGCATATTATATAGTATGCTCCCTGTTTGAATACAAAAAAGAATTTTAATACATATCAGGTGATGGCATTGGAGGCTGTTTCTTTTCTTCTTCTGGAATTTCAGCCACCACAACCTCTGTTGTAAGCATTAAACCTGCTACAGAGGCAGCATTCTGCAGTGCTGTTCTTGTAACTTTTGTTGGATCGATGATGCCTGCGTCCATCATATCAACAAATTTTTCCTGATAGGCATCATATCCATAGTTAATATTTTTATTTTCTTTAACTTTTTCAACAATCAACGTTGCTTCCACGCCAGCATTAGCTATAATCTGCTTTATCGGTTC
Source organism: Thermodesulfovibrio thiophilus DSM 17215 (assembly GCF_000423865.1). Classification (NCBI taxonomy): domain Bacteria; kingdom Pseudomonadati; phylum Nitrospirota; class Thermodesulfovibrionia; order Thermodesulfovibrionales; family Thermodesulfovibrionaceae; genus Thermodesulfovibrio; species Thermodesulfovibrio thiophilus. Next base: position 153,739 of record NZ_AUIU01000015.1, on the reverse strand, counting down.
TTCAAGAGCTTTTTTAACTATATCAGCACCAAGTTGCTGGTCATGATTGTCGAGTTTAATTTTTTCCAAAACTTTCTGGCATCTAAGGAGTGCCACTCCACCTCCTGGTACAATTCCTTCCTCAACAGCAGCTCTTGTTGCATTTAAAGCATCCTCAACACGGGCTTTCTTTTCCTTCATCTCAGCCTCAGTGGCTGCGCCAACATTGATTCTTGCCACACCACCTGCAAGCTTTGCAAGACGCTCCTGAAGTTTTTCACGGTCATAATCAGATGTGGTTTCTTCAATCTGAATCTTTATCTGCTTAATTCTTGCCTGAATTTTCTGAGGATCTCCAGCTCCTTCAACAATTGTTGTGTTATCTTTGTCAATAATTATTTTCTTTGCTCTTCCGAGGTCCTCAACTTTAACATTTTCAAGTTTTAAACCTATATCCTCTGAAATGACTGTTCCACCTGTAAGAATTGCAATATCTTCAAGCATGGCTTTTCTTCTATCACCAAATCCAGGAGCCTTTACCGCACATACCTGAAGAACTCCTCTGAGTTTGTTTACAACCAGAGTTGCCAGTGCTTCACCCTCAACATCTTCTGCAATGATGAGAAGAGGCCTGCCCATTCTTGCAATCTGCTCAAGAATCGGGAGCAAATCCTTCATGGTTGAAATTTTCTTGTCATGTATCAAAATATAGGCATCCTCGAGAATGCATTCAAGACGCTCTGGATCTGTGATGAAGTATGGTGAGATGTATCCTCTGTCAAACTGCATTCCCTCCACAATATCAAGGGTTGTAGCCATTCCCTTTGCTTCTTCAACAGTGATTACACCATCTTTGCCAACTTTATCCATTGCCTCAGCAATAAGTTCGCCTATTGAAGGATCATTGTTTGCAGAGATTGTTCCAACCTGTGCAATCTCTTTTTTGTCTACAACTGGCTTTGAAATCTTTTTTAGCTCCTCAACGACAGCCTCAACAGCTTTATCAATCCCTCTTTTTAAATCCATTGAATTAGCGCCAGCTGAGACATACTTAAGTCCTTCCTTGTAAATTGCATATGCCAGAACAGTTGCTGTGGTTGTTCCATCACCTGCAACATCGCTTGTTTTTGAAGCAACTTCCCTGACAAGCTGAGCTCCCATATTTTCAAATGGCTCTTTGAGGTCTATCTCTTTAGCAACAGTAACACCATCTTTCGTTACATTGGGAGAACCGAATTTTCTTTCAATTACTACATTTCTTCCCCTTGGTCCTAATGTTGCCTTTACAGCATCCGTAAGAACTGTAATACCTTTAAGAATTGATTGTCTTGCTGCATCACCGAATATTAATTGCTTTGCTGCCATATCATCCCCTCCTTTTATTTTTGTATTATTCCGAGTATTTCTTCTTCTTTAATAATTAAATACTCTACATCATCAATCTTGATTTTTGAACCTGCATATTTGTCAAAAAGAACTGTGTCACCCGCTTTCACCTCTTTTACTTCAGAACCAACTTCCATAACCGTTCCTTTTTGAGGCTTCTCCTTTGCCACATCTGGAACATAAATTCCTCCAGGTGTTTTCTCAAGCTCTTCAGATGCGAATTTTACGACTACTCTGTCTTTGAGTGGTTTAATCTTCATATGCGCCCTCCTTTTTTATTTTTTAGTGTTTTAAATTATTAGCAACTCACTCTATCGAGTGCTAATATAACCTGAAATTAAAAATATGAGCAAGAGCAAATAATATAATATATCTTCTATTTTTGCTGATTTTTGACAAATATATTCAATTTTTGTTGATTTTTGCTTTTTAATTTGCTTTAAGACGAATTTTTCTTGCAATATCAGTCATAATAAGTTTTTTAGATAAAACCCTGCGAAATTTCTCAAAAAAATCTCTTTGAAAAGTAATTGTTTTTTCAGCAATAGAAAAAAACAATCAAAAAAATATAAAATTTAACAATATATAGCCTTAAATGTATTTCAAATAACCCACAGAGTAATCCTCAAAGCAAAAGAGTATAAATCTCAAAAAACTAGTATTCCAATACTTGATATAGAGATATGAACTTTGCCAGATAATATGATTTTAATAGACTGTGGCTTTTTCCATTTAAAGAAAGATATTCCCTGCATGCTTTTAAATATATTTTATTAAAAAATATTAGCATATTGATCTTGTTCTCAAAATGGGAAAATATTACTGGAATTACAATTGATTTCTGGTATAACATAACTGAATGGATGAGCTTGTAAAAGAATATGTGATTGATTTTTTTACAAAAAGGCTGAATCACTTTAAGAATTCTCCTGAGTCTGTCGGATGGACGAAAAAAGGTCAAACACTGCGGTATGAAGCGATTTTAAAATTTATAAATCCAAATTGCAAAACAATTCTTGATTTTGGATGTGGCAAAGGAGATTTTTATTCTTTTTTGAAAGAAAAAGGGATGGAATGTAACTATACAGGCATAGACATAAATCCTTCACTTATAGAGTTTGCGAAACAAAACTATCCAGAAGCAGAATTTTATACAATGGATATTGAAAATGAGCCTCTTACTAAAACATTTGATTATATAATCTCCATCGGAGTTTTTAACCTGTTGGTTCAGACAGCAAAAGAAACAGCTAAAAAATGCATTAAAACGCTTTTTAATCACACAAATGAAAAGCTCATCTTTACATGCCTTAACCGTCGTTCAAAGCATAAAGACATAGGTTTAGTTTATTTCGATATAGAAGAGCTTATAAATATCGTCTTAGAAATCACCCCGGAATTTAATATTTTAGATGACGTAGTAGAAAGCGATTTATTTTTGATTTTATATAAATAAGTTTCAATCCCAGAACTTCATTAAATTGAAAACTTATAAATTATAGATGTTATACATTCTGAACAGCATGCCATAGTAATCCCTTTTAGATGCTTTCTTCTTTCCTACTCTCATACGTTCAACTACTCCTTTTGTTGTAAATTTATTTTTTATCTTCCAATACGCATCTGTGGAATATGTACTGGAGCAACTGGCTGTATGCGAATCAGTTCTATCTGCATTGAAGGAACATAGCGAGAAACAACAGGATAGTTGTAATATGATAACTGTAATTGTAGTAAAAGCCGCAGTTTGATTCTGCAAACATACAGCAATCAACATTGCAAAGCACACAAGAGGCCGTTCAAAGTTTTGCAATAATTAATCACTTAAACAAACAGCTCAGGAGTAAACCTCTTTATGAATTTAGAGTATTTTTAATTGCCTTTTTCTGAATTGCAATCAAAATTTATTAAAAAACTTTCTGGGTTTCCCAGCTCCTTGAGGAGGGCCAACGAGTCCATCTTCTTCAAGTAAATCCATAATTCTTGCAGCTCGATTATAACCGATTTTAAATTTCCTCTGAATAAGTGATATGGATATCTCTCCAGCCTGAGATGCATATTCAATGACTTCATCATATAGACTGTCTCTTTCAACTCCATTGGTTCTACCATTTTCTTTCTTTTCTACAGGCACCTGAATTGATTCAAACATTGAGTAATCAGGACTACCCTGACTGCGAAGATAGTCATTAACAGCTTTTACCTCTTCATCACTTACAAATGCTCCATGAACTCTTATTATCTTTACTCCTGACACCATAAAAAGCATATCACCCATCCCGAGTAGTTTCTCAGCACCCTGTGAATCAAGAATTGTACGGGAGTCAATGCGAGATGAGACCTGAAATGCAATCCTTGCTGGAAAGTTTGCTTTGATTATACCTGTTATTACATCAACGCTTGGACGCTGAGTTGCAACAACAAGATGAATCCCTGATGCCCTTGCCATCTGAGCAATTCGAGTAACTGATTGTTCAACCTCTGCTGGTGCTGTAAACATCAAATCAGCAAATTCATCAATAAATACAACAATATATGGAATTTTTTCCTCAATTGATGCTGACCTATTAAAACTATCAATATTTCTAAATCCATTGGTTGCAAATAACTTATACCGCCTTTCCATCTCTACAATGACTTTTTTCAAAGCCTCTGAGGCTTCCTTCGGGTCAGTTATAACAGGATACATTAAATGGGGAATGTTTTCATATGTTGAAAGTTCAAGAAGTTTTGGATCAATAAGCAGCAGTCTTACATCATGTGGAGTTGCTTTGTAAAGAAGACTGAGTATCATAGTGTTCAGACAAACACTTTTACCAGAACCTGTTGCACCAGCAACAAGCAGATGAGGCATTTTTGCAAGGTCTGTTATAACAGGATTGCCATATATGTCTTTGCCAAGAGCTAAAGTTAAATAGGATGAACTCTGCTGAAACTTATCTGATGCAATAATTTCTCCGAGTCTTACAATATGACGCTTTTTATTGGGAACTTCAATGCCTATTGCTGACTTTCCAGGTATTGGATATATTCTTATGCTCTGGGCTTTAAGAGATAAAGCAAGTTCATCACTCAGAGCTATAATCTTACTCAATTTAATTCCGCTTGCTGGCTCAAATTCATACATTGTAACAACAGGGCCAGGATGAACCTCTTTTATTGAACCATGTATTCCAAACTCTGAAAATCTGCTTTCAATACTGCGAGCAGATGCAATAATCTCCTCCTTTGAAATGCTGTCTTCAGTTTTTTCAATCTTAAGCAAAGAAAGTGGTGGCATCATAAAACCCTTATTTTCGGATACAATTTTGTGATTGGTGTTAACAAATCTTTCATTAGTATGTTTATCCCTTACAACATTGATATTCTCTTTTTCAGGTTCTTCAGATTTTGAAAGTTTGACAACTTTTATTTCCTCAGATGGTTTTTTGGTTACGGATTTATCATGCGATTCTTTTTCTTTTTTCTTCAAAATTTCAGGTCTCAGCAAAATTATTGATGCCACTAAAACAGCTGACCACAAAATATAAGTTCCTGAAACTGATATAATTTTTTCGCTAACATCAAATACTATGCATGAAAATCCATTGGGAAATTTCTTGTATGTTTCAAGAGATTTCCGTAATGGTTCAAGCATTACTGCAATAGAAAAAAGCATAACTATAATCAAAGGAATCTTTGAAAATGACAAAACTTTTCCAGAGAAAATCCTTAATCCCCATAATATGAAAAATAAAGGGATTAAAAATCCAGCAATACCAAATATACTTAGCAGTATATCAGAGATATATGCACCTGCTATTCCTCCATAGTTTTCAGGCTGTGATTTTGTATAAGTGAGAAAGGACGGGTCAAGGAAGTTATAACTTATAAAACTTATTAAAAGATAAATAGCAAAAGCTATAAGCAATATGGCTTTAAATACTGCCTTTGCTGATAAATTGAATGAATGCTGATCTTTTAAATTTTTTCTATAATTTGCTCTTGCAGTCATTACTTAAAGAAATATAACAGAAAAATCATAACTCCTAAAAGCCATCTGTAGTAAATGAAGATATTTAAAGGGTATTTTCGTAAAAAACTCAGCATAAACTTAATCGCCAGAGTTCCTGTTATAGCAGCAGAGATAACTCCTACAAGAAAAAGTGAATAATCATAGGAGTGGCTCATTTTTATTGATTTATAAAAATCAAATGATGCTGCACCAGCAATTGCAGGAGTTGAAAGCAAAAACGAAAATTTTGCAGCATAATCTCTTTTAAGTCCTTTAAATAGCCCTGCTGTAATTGTTATTCCTGAACGAGATACTCCTGGAATAAGAGCAAAAGCCTGAGCAGTACCAATTATTACAGCATCCCAGAAACTAACTGAATCTCTCTGCCTTTTTCCAATTTTTTCAGCTAAAAGCATGAGAGCTCCAATAAATATAAGAGTAAACGCAATAATCAGCGGATTTCTGAGAGTTGTTTCTATAATGTCATGAAAAGCTAATCCAGCTAAAACCGCAGGAATTGTTCCAATAACTATGTATACAAGCAACGTTCTGTCTTTAAATAAAATCTCAATCCAGTCTTTCCAGAAACAGAAAACAAGTGACAGAAGAGTACCAAGATGTACTGCAATATCAAAACTAAGAGAGTTTAACTCTCCAGTCCAGCCAAAAATCCATGGTGTAATTACAAGATGAGCAGTACTGCTCACTGGTAAAAACTCTGTAATTCCCTGAATAATGCCTAAAATCAATGCCTGAAAAAAATTATCCATACGCAGACTCCTATCAGTATTATTGATATTCCATTTTATTACTTCGATAATAGATAATATTTTAAAAAATTAAACTTGGTACATTTTCTTAATTATCAAGAAGATTCATTTTACAGCATTTGAAGGAGCCACGATAACCAGAATATATGAACTGGAGTTTAAAAGTCTATCAGCAACTTTTTTTATATCTTTAGCAGTTATTTTTTCAATATATTCTGGATATTTCTTTATATAATCATCTCCAAGATTGTAGAACTCAATAACAGGTAAAAATTCGCTTATTTTTTTCATTGTATCAATTCTTAATGGAAAGCTGCCTATGAGAAATGCTTTTGCCTCTTTTAATTCTTCATCGGTTACTCCATTTTCCCTCATTTTCTTAAGTTCCTTAACTATCATTCCTACAACATTATCTGTATTTTCAGCTTTGGTTTTAACTTCTACATAAAATGGTCCTGGCAACAAATATGGATTGAATGTGCTGTAAATTGAATAAGCAAGGCCATGTTCTTCTCTAATGTATTTTGCAAGTCTTGATGTAAGTCCTCCTCCACCAAGAATATAATTCATCACACTCACAGCATAAAAATCAGGGTCTTTTCTGGAAATTCCTTCAAACCCAAGAACAATTGTTGATTGCGTTAAATCATCTCTTTTTATAAAAATCTTGTTTGGTTCGGTTCTTTTAGAAAAGACTGGAGGATTTAAATTTCTCTCCTTACGATTACCATTCCACTTTGCTATAGGCTTATTAATTAATTCTTTTAATTCATCTTCCTTAATATCACCAACAACTGAAAAAATCATGCCATCTGGTTTATATAAATTCTCATAAAAATTTATAATATCCTGTCTGGTTATATCTTTGAGTTTTTCAGGTTCTCCTTCGATCGGTCTTCCGTAAGGATGTTGTCCAAAAAGCTGTTTAAGGAAAGTTTTATGTGCAATAAATGAAGGATCTTCTTCCATCTGTTTTAATGATTTTTCAAGTATGGATATTTCTTTTTTTAATTCATCTTCAGGGAACGAAGGATGCATGAGAATATCTAAAAATAAATTCAGAGCCTCATTCAGATGTCTCTTTGTTGTTGATAGCGTAAGCATAGTATAGTCATGCGTGATGTTTTTCTCAATTGAAATTGCTAAAAAGTCTATCTCCTCTTCAATTTGCCTTGCAGTAAGTCTCTGCGTTCCGTGAGTTAGCATATGGGCTGTAAGATAAGCAACCGAAGGCTTTGATTCATCCAGCACAGAGGCTGGAATAAGCACAGATACATAGACAATTGGGATATTCTCCCTCTGAAGATATTTAATTTTTGTGCCATTCTGTAATTGAAATGTTTTAAAATCCATTGTTTCAGCTCCTACAAGAGAGTTGTTAAAAAACAAACAAAAAAAGCCAAAAACAATAAAAATAAGAAATTTAAAGCTAACCGGCTTAAAAGTTTTCCTGTGTAAAACAATGTGACAAGAATTTAAACTTTTTTTAAAGAAGAGTTGTATATTCATCTGGGTAAAAGCACTCCAATACTCAGGTTATTAAAATTGAAATATTTTTTTGTTACATTCTGAACATCTTCTGATTGAACTTTTATTATCTCTTCTCTGTATCTATCAATCATTTTCCAGTCTCCAAGAATTTCAAACCTACCAAGATATAGAGCATATCCAAAAACAGAGTCCTGATTAAAAAGAAAAGAAGCTTCAACCTGATTTTTTGCCTTTTCAATCTCTTTTTCAGAAGGTTGTTCATTCTTTATCCTGTCAATTTCTTCTTCTATAATTTTTCTTACCTCATCAATTTTCTCAACATCCTTTAAAGATGCAACAATGAAAAACAAAAATCCATCTCTGCTTAATGGTGAATTGCCGGTTGACACATCAACTACCAGAGCTTTTTCAATGACAAGTTTTCTGTAAAGCCTGGAACTTTTTCCTTCTCCCATTATGGTGCTCAATACTTCAAGAGACAAGCTGTCCTTCTGTGGATATGCAGGAACTTTATAAGCCATAACAAGCATTGGCAGATGTGTTTGCTTTTTTAAAATTACTCTTCTTTCTCCGTACTGTTCAGGTTCGTAAAGATTCTTTCTCGGTGGATTAATTTTGCATGAAGGAATATTTTCAAATTTTTCTTTTATCTGCCCTATAACTTCTTTTTGTTTTATATCTCCTGCAACAATTATAAATGCATTGTTTGGGCAGTAGTATTCATGATAGTAGTTTTTTACATCATCAAGAGTAATTGACTGAATATCTTCTATCCATCCAATTACAGGTTTCCTGTACGAATGATTTTTAAAGGCTACACTTATAACTTCTTCAAACATCAAACTTTCAGGATCATCATCATATCTCTGTCTTCTTTCTTCAAGAACAATTTTCTTTTCCAGTTCAAAATCTTCTGGAAGCAGGAGTAAATTTGCCATTCTATCTGCTTCAAGAGAAATGGATGTCTGTATCTTAGATGGAGAAAGTTTCTGAAAATAAACAGTATAATCTTTGGTTGTAAAGGCATTATCAATTCCGCCTTGTGATTGAATGATTTTTGAAAAAACATTTCCCGGATAATTCCTACTTCCTCTGAACATTAGATGTTCAAGTAGATGGCTTATTCCTGACTTACCCTCTGGTTCATCCATAGAACCTACTTTATACCATACCTGAAAAGTTGAAACAGGAGAGGAATGATCCTCGATAAAAATTATTTTAAGTCCATTTTTTAAAACCTTTTCTTTAACCTCACAGAACGCCATAGATGGAAATATTAAAATAAAAATAAAAAATATTACAATCGCGGTTTTTTTCATTTTAAACCGAATTTTTCTGAAATTTCTCGGATTGTCTCTTTTAAAGGTCCTAAATCAGAAGACTTGACCACATAGGCATCTGATGCCCATATAGAAAAGTCATCTCTGTAATCATACGCAGTAAGCATAATTACAGGTACATTGGGATTCTTTTGCTTTAGCTGTCTTAAAACCTGAATTCCATCCATATCTGGCATCATTATATCAAGAGTTACAATATCTGGTTTATGGGTTTCAAAAAGCTCTATGGCTTCTCGTCCTGAGTTTGCTGTAATAACTTCATATCCCTCATCCTCAAGTTCAGCTTTATATAGCATCAGTATATTTTTTTCATCATCAACTGCTAGAATTTTCATTGTTTCCTCCTTCTTCTTTATATGCTGGAAAATAAATTTTGAAGGTTGTACCTCTATCAACCTCACTTTCCACTTTAATTATACCACCATGATCCTCAATAATTCTTTTTGAAATAGCTAACCCAAGTCCAGTTCCATTGGTTTTTGTTGTAAAAAAAGGATCAAAAATTCTTTTTAAATTTTCTTTCTTTATTCCATGTCCTGTATCGCTGACTTCAATAACGAAGTATTCTTTTTCAGTGATTGCTCTACTTGATGGCAACCTATCAGGTCTCTTTATTTTTAAAGTAATTATCCCATTATCTGTAGCATCATTTGCATTTAAAATTAAATTTAACAGGACTTCTTTTAATTTATCATAGTTACCATGTACCATAAAATCTTCTTCCACATTAACTATCAATTTGTTGTTATGTTCTTTTAACGTAGCTTCAAATAAATTAACAACATTATCAACTAGGTCTTTAATTTTAAATTTTTCTCTATCCATAGAGTATGGTCTTACAAAACTTAAAATTTCATTTAGAATTCGTTCAAGCCTTTTAACCTCTTCTATAATAATTTTTACATATTCCTTGGTCTTCCCTTCTTCTAATTCTTTGTCAAGTCTTTTTGCAAAACCACCTATAGACAGAAGAGGATTTCTTATTTCATGAGCAACCTTGGCAGCTAATTCTCCAAGAGAAGCCATTTTTTCCATTATTAGAATTTTTTCCTTTAAACTTCTGAATTCGGTTATATCTTTTGCTACATTTATGGTCCCTGCCAGATTACCATTTTTATCAAATATAGGAGAACTTGAAATAAGATAAACTCCGTCAAGATAGTCTTCCTCAATCTCTCCAACCATAGCTTTACCAGTTTCCATAGCTTTTCTGTGAGGGCATTCCGTTAAAGGATGCTGGGTTTTATGAATAAGTTGAAAGCATTTCTTATCAATCACATCTTTTTTGGATATTCCAAGTTTATCCAAAAAAGATTTATTAGCCTTTTTTATTGAATAATTATCATCAGTGTAATAAATCAGATCTGTAATTGAATTAAAAAGCATTTCAAGCTCTTTTTCTGCTTTTTCTATTTTCTCAAATATCCATGCATTTTCAATAGCACCTGCAACATGGTCTGCAAACCCTTTTAAAAAGTTTATGTCCTGGTCTGTAATTGGTTTTCTTGTATACATATTGTCAACCCATACTGCTCCTATGGCTTTATCCTTTGAAATAAGAGGAACCACTGCATAGGCAGAACTTCCAAGTTGTTGAATTATAACAGGGTCTGCCTCTTCTTCATGAACATCTTTTATATTAAAAGTTTTCTTTTCCTTGACCGCTTTTACAATTGGTGTATTTTCATTAAGTGAAATGGAAATATTTCTGCACATTCTTTCAAGAAAACTATCTTCCACAAACTCCTTTCTGCTTAATTCATTAAGAACCTCATGTAGAGTTTTCTTTTCCTGAGCCATACTTGACCAAATCTGCCATGCTTCTTCATAACTTGAAGGACCAACAGCCATCACTCCTTTTAGGGAATTTGTCTCTTCGTTTACAAGAAAAAGAACAGCTCTATTAAACCCAAGCCCTTCTCCCATTGTGATTACTGTAAGTATTATCCTTAAAAGCTTATTTAACTCCAGCGTGCTTCTCACAGCTGAACTTATAAATAAAATTTTCGTAAGTTCTTCGTTTCTTCTTATCAGGTCTTTTTCGAGTTTTTTCTTTTCTGTAATATCTCTTACTATTCTGCTAATGCCTATTATTTCGCCATAGGCATTCTTTATTGGTGAAAAAGTGGTACTTACTTCAATGAGTTTCCCATCTTTGGTTAATCCAACAGTCTCTATATCTTTTAAAGTTTCTCCATGAGTAACTTTTTCAAGATAAAATCTTTCTACTTCCCGTAAAAAATCAGGGATAACAGGTAAAGGTGTTCCGATTACTTCTTCTTTTTTATAGCCAAATATATTTTCCGCTCCCATGTTCCATGCTGTAACAATATTATTCAAATCAGTAGCTACGATGGCATCTGCCGAACTATGAATCAGACTTTCAAGATAACTTTTAAGTTCGTCTATCTGTTCTATTGCCTTTTTATTTTCAATTTCTTTTTCCTGAAGCTCTTTAAGCCTTAACGCTTTGAGAATAATCAAAGATGCCAGTCCTGAAAAAAGCTCTCCAAGCTCTGCATCTTCAGCAGTAAACTCAGCAAAACCATGATCAGAGTTAATTTTATTATAAACAAGGACTGTTCCAAAAATTTCCTCCTGCACTTTCAAAGGAATGCATATTGCTGAATATGCCGGGATGTCAAGATCCTTTCCTTCAAGTTGATCTCTGTTAAATATTTTTGCTTTGCCATCCTTGATAACTTCTCCGCATATTCCCTGATCGACACTCATAGTGGTTTTGTCTGACTCGATGTTATATGTCGCTACAATATGTAAATCTTCTCCTTTAACAAATCTGATAACACCTCCTGTACCATTTATTAATTCAGTAATGTGATAGATAAGTCTTTCAAGAAGTAGTTCTATATCTTCTGAAGTTTCAAGCAGTCGTATTAATTCATAAAGTGCGTGTCTTTCTCGCATTAACCCACAATTATTCCTTCATAAAGTTTTATGTATTCCTTACATGATTTTGTCCATGAAAAATCTCTGCTCATTGCATTGTAAATCATATGGTTCAGTTTTGCTTTATCTGAATAAATATCAAGAAATCTATGAACTCCAACCTTAAGAGCCTCAGCACTGTATTCATTAAACAGAAAACCTGTAACTTCGTCTTCAACTGTATCTGCAAGCCCTCCTGTTTTTCTGCAGATTGGTATTGCTCCATATCTCATTGCAATTATTTGACTCAATCCACATGGCTCATATTTTGAAGGTATTAATAAAGCATCTGCTCCTGCATAAATTTTATGTGCCAGGGATTCATCAAATCCGACGAAAGTAAAAATTTTTGATGGGTAACTTTGTTGCAGTTCCTTAACTTTCTCTTCATAATAATATTCTCCTGTTCCTTCAATTACAAAATTTACTCCTGTCACGATTAAATCTGGTATTGTGTCCACAATAATATCTATACCTTTTTGATAAACCATTCTTCCGACAAAGGCAATCAAAGGATCTTCTATTGAACATTCTATCCCTGTTATATCTATCAAATGTTTTTTATTTTCTTGCTTATCTTCTAGATTTTGTATGCTGTATTGTTTAATGATGAATGAATCTTTTTGAGGATTCCATATTTTGTAATCAACTCCATTGATAATTCCTCTAAGACTTCCCTGCCTTTTTCTTAAGACTCCATCAAGTCCAAAACCATACTCAGGATTCAGAATTTCTTTAGCATATGTAGGACTTACAGTGGTAATAATATCAGCACTGAAAAGGCCACCTTTAAGAAAGCTTACCATCCCGTAAAATTCAAGTCCGTCAATATGAAACATCTCCAAACCAAAACCTGTTACTTCAAGCTTTTCACGAGGGAAAATACCCTGATATCCAAGATTGTGAACTGTTAATACGGTTTTTGTTTTCTCAAAACAGGAACATTCTCTGTAGTGCGTTGTAAGATAAAGAGGAATAAGGGCTGTATGCCAGTCATGAGAGTGAATGATATCAAAATTTAAATTCATAGCCTTGCATACTTCAAGCACTGCTCTTGAGAAAAAAACAAATCGTTCTGCATTATCAATATACTCTCCAGAGTTAGTTCCATAAAGATGTTCCCTGTCAAAGAACTCATTATGCTCAATAAAAAATAAATTGCCATGCTTTGAAGGTTCAACTATCAGATTATCATCAACATCAACAGAAACCCTGGCTGATCTGACAGCACCAAAACGGATATCAAAACCAATTGGAACTCCATAACTTATTTCTGAATCCATAACAACATTGTAAAAATTGTCTCTCGTTGTTCGATAAAATGGCAGAAAAAGTGAAACATCTATACCAGCCTTAATAAACTCCTTAAATAATGCACCAACAACATCACCGAGCCCTCCAGTTTTTGAAAAAGGAAAAGCTTCTGCTGAAACCAATGCCACTTTCATACTTTTGCCTCTCTCATAAATTTAGCAGCTTCTTCAGGAGGTGTAGGATTGATAAAAAACCCTGAGCCCCACTCAAATCCTGCAGTTTTTGTTAGCTTCGGTATAATTTCAATATGCCAGTGATAGTAATCATTAATCTCATTCTGGAAAGGAGATGTATGCAATACATAATTGTACGGTGGAAATTCAAGCACTGTGTCAAGTTTTTTAAGCGTAGTCTGTAAAGCATCTGCAAGAAGACTGAAACTTTTGCCTTGCGGTTCAAAGTACGATTCATGACTTTTAGGCAATATCCATATCTCAAATGGCTCTCGTGGAGCAAATGGAGATAAAACAATATAACTTTCATTTTGATAGATAACTCTTTTGTCAGACTCTAGTTCCTGAGCAATTATGTCACAGAATATACATCTATCTCTCAATTCAAAATATTTTTTAGCTGAATTCATTTCCTCATTAACAATATGGGGCACTATTGGTAAAGCAATTAACTGACTGTGAGTATGTTCAATAGATGCACCTGCGGGCTCACCTTCATTTTTGAAAACCAATACATATTTAAATCTCACATCTTTTTTTAGATCCGTAATTCTCAAATAGTAAGCCCATAATACATCTTCAACAGCTTTTAATGGAAGAGTGGAAAGAGAAGCTAGATGGTCTGGAGTTTCAATAATAACTTCATGAGCACCTATGCCATTCATTTTGTCATAAACTCCTTCTCCTCTTTTATTGAGGTCTCCATGAATCTGTAACGCTGGAAACTTATTTGGCACAACTCTTAATGTCCATCCAGGTGTGTTTGGAGCTGTATTTGGTGGTCTAAACGAAATTATCTCTTGCGGAGCAGTATATTCATTACCAGGACAAAAAGGGCAGAAGCCTTTCAGTTTCCTTTTCTGACTTACAGATGTAAAATCTGAAGGTCTTTTACCTCTTTCAACTGCTATTATTACCCATCGTCCCGAAATTGGATCTCTTCTTAACTCAGGCATGAACTCCTCCAATTAATAAATTCAATTCTAATTTAGTATAATTATACCATTGTGGCAAGACTTTTTCATTATAAGATAGTAAATGACGCCTTCGGAGACCCTTGTGTTTTAATAAAACTCTTAAGAGAAAGAAGATCTTTATTGCTGGATGTCGGTGATATAAGAAAAATTCCTTTCAATGAGATTCTTAAAGTAAGTGATATATTTGTCAGTCACACTCATATTGACCATTTTATAGGCTTTGACCAGGTAATACGAGCAGTTTTAAGAAGACCAGAACCTCTCAGGGTTTACGGACCTGAAAACATAATTGAATGCGTTCAGGGAAAACTTAAAGGCTATACATGGAACCTCATTTCAGATTATCCATTAACAATTGAAGTTTTCGCAATTGGCGAAAAGGAAATAAAAATAGCGAAATTCAGAGCTAATGAACGATTTGAAATTAGACTAATGCCAGCTGTGTTTATAGAAAACAATATAATCCTTCAAGAACCTCTTTTTAGAGTTAAAGCACTGGTTCTATCTCATGGGATACCTGTTATTGCTTACAGCATTGAAGAGGATTTTCATATAAATATAGACAAAGTAGAACTTGAAAAATCAGGACTTAAGATAGGTCCATGGCTTGGTGAGCTTAAAAAGCTTATAAAACTGTATTATAACTATGATCCAGTAAAGATACTTAAACCGAGAGATCCCGAAACCACAGTTGAAGTAAATACACCAGTGGGCAAAGTTAAGATTGAAGAGCTTTTTCATATTTTGAAAATTACTAAAGGTGAAAAAATCTCTTATGTCATAGATGTGGCTCCGATTGAAGAGAATATTCAGAAAGTAATTGATTTTGTTAAAGGTTCAGATATTTTATTCTGTGAAGCTTATTTTCTCAGTAAGGATAAAGACAGAGCAATTGAGCGAAATCATTTAACTGCAGAAACCACAGGGAAAATTGCAAAAGATGCAGATGTTAAAGAAGTTGTAATTATTCATATATCTCCAAAATACATAGCAAATCCTCAAGAAGTTTACAAAGAGGTGGAACTATCAAGATCAGGCGTTTTACAGCAAGGCTAATTATTTTTATTTTAGTTTTAATCACTTCTATCACACTCATCATAAACAGTTATCTAATGTACAAAAATGCTGAAACAGCCACGCTGGAAGCATTAAAAATGCAGGCAATAGGCATTACTGTAACCCTGCACAGTTTTCTGCAGGCTTCGGATATCGAAAAGATTAAAAAACAGGAAAGCACGATCTTTTCAGAAATTTTACTTGATGAAAGATGGGAAGGTATTGCTTTTGTTGCTCTTTATAGTATGGATGGCACAATCATTCTTCATTCAAATCCAGCACTGATGGGTAAAAAAATTGAAAAAATAACTGCTACATTTAATAACAACGCTCCCTATTATCATTTTGTTACACTCGGCACTGGGGAAAGAGTGTTTGTCTCTGACTCAAAGATGATAATTCATAAAAAACCTTATATTTTAAGGGTAGCGCTTCATACCTATCCTGCTGAAGCTGTTCTTAGAACTGCAAAAATGCATGTTATGTTTATGATTGGATCAGCAATATTGATAATTTCTGGAGGACTCTTTTCAATTATGCTTTTAAGTAAAGTTGAAAAAATGCAGGATAAAATAAGAGAACTCGAAAACCTTTCAATGTTGTCAAGAGTTTTAGCTCATGAAATAAGAAATCCTCTTGGAAGTATAAAGGGATTCGCCCAGTATCTTACAAAAAAGATTTCTGATGCTTCTTTGAAAGAATATCTGAATATAATTGTAAAAGAAAGTATTAGACTTGAAAGACTTACAGATGAACTCTCTCAATACGCAAATCCACAAAAATTTAATATAAATGAAATTAATCTAAAAGAAGTTTTACATGAAATCAGCCTGCCTTTTGTTAATCAGAATAAAGAAATCGAATTTTCAGTAGCTGCAGATGATATTTATGTTAAAACCGATGCAGATAAATTAAAGCAGATTCTAAACAATATCATTCAAAATGCTGTTGATGCAGTATCTGAAGCCAGAGAAAAAAAAGTTACTATAACTGCAGAAAAAATCAATGGTAAAATAAAGATTGAGATAGCAGATACAGGTGCTGGTATGGATGAAAATATTTTAAATAGGGCAATAGAGCCATTCTTTACAACAAAGTCCAAAGGTTCCGGTCTTGGTCTTGCAATTGTAAAGAAGTTATGCGACTTTTTAAAAATTGAGTTAGAGATCAAAAGCAAAAAGGGAGAAGGAACAAAAGTATGTCTCAGAATGCCAGAATATCAATAGTTGAGGATGACGCATCATTTGCTTCGTTTCTTAAAACTATCCTCGCAGATGAAGAATATTCTGTGCAGATATTTAATGACCCTGAACTGGCATTGAAAGAGATCAATAAATTTTCTCCGCATCTTGTAATTACAGATTTAAAAATGCCGAAAATGAACGGAATAAAGTTCATTGAGAAAGCAAAAGATATTCTTCCTGATACAGAATTTATTGTAATCACAGCTTTTGGAACAATTCCTTCTGCTGTTGAAGCAATGAAAAAAGGAGCCATAGACTATATTACAAAACCCCTTTCTTCGCCTGAAGAGTTTCTGGAAGCTATAAAGAAAATTTTGAATAAAAAATCAATGATTAAGTTTTCTGATAATAAAACGCATGATATTCCTCCTTTTGAGATTCTTTTTGCAGGCATTGAAGAAGTCTATAAAATGATAAAAGATGTGGCAAAAACTGACACCACTTTAATACTCTATGGTGAAACAGGAACAGGGAAATCAGCAATTGCAAAGGCTATTCATCAGATAAGTAACAAAAAAGGAGCATTTGTTGAAATAAACTGTGCATCAATTCCTGAAGCTCTGATTGAGTCCGAGCTTTTTGGATATGAAAAAGGAGCTTTTTCAGGAGCAATAAAACAAAAACCAGGAAGAATTGAGCTTGCTCATGATGGAACACTTTTTCTTGATGAAATTGGTGAGTTAACTCCTTCAATTCAGGCCAAATTTCTGAGAGTGTTGCAGGACAAAAGCTTTGAAAGAGTTGGCGGTCTTGAAACAATTAAAACTAACGCAAGATTTATAACAGCCACAAACAGAGATTTAAAACAGATGGTTAAAGAAGGAAAATTCAGAGAAGACCTTTACTTCAGACTTAATGTTTTTCCAATCTTTATTCCTCCATTAAGAGATCGAAAACATTATATACCAAAAATCGCTGAGTATCTAGTGAAAACTATCTCAAGAAAAGTTGGCAGGGAGGACAAAAAATTAAGTAAAAATTCTCTTGAAATTCTTAAAACCTACTCTTTCCCTGGAAATATCCGTGAACTTGAAAACATGCTTGAAAGGGCAATTATTCTGGCAAAAGATGATGAGATAGAAATAAAAGTCGATAGCACCTTAGAGTTAGAGGGAAACGATCTCAGAGCCATTGAAAAAAAAGCAATTGTTGATGCGCTAAACAAAACTAATGGAAATAAAAAGAAAGCTTCTGAACTTCTGAGAATATCTTTAAGAACCCTTTACTATAAAATTAAAGAATACAACTTAGAATAGTTGTTTAAGTTTCTATGACTCATCCTTCCAGCCATATTTACCTATTAATGGAACAAAAGCAACCGGAATAAGATAATACCGTTCAAGCTCATTTCCCTTTTTAATTGCTTTGAGCATATACTGTGAATATCTTTCACCCACAGGTGCAACAACTATTCCTCCTTCTTTTAGTTGTTCAACAAGCGGAGGAGGAATCTCCGGAGTGGCTGCGGTTATAATGATTCTGTCAAATGGAGCTTCCTCGGGAACTCCTTCAGTGCCATCTCTGATATAAACTTTTATATTTTTATATCCAAGTCTTTCAAATCTTTTTCTTGATTCCTCTGCAAGTTGTAAAACTCTTTCAACAGTATGAACTTCTCTTGCAAGTTCAGCAAGAATCGCAGACTGATACCCCGAACCCGTTCCAATCTCTAAAACTTTTTCATCTCCCTTAAGTTCAATAAGTTCTGTCATTAAAGCAACTATGTATGGCTGAGAAATTGTCTGACCATGACCAATTGGCAGAGCTCTATCATCATAAGCATCATCAATTATATTTTCAGGGACAAAAAGATGTCTTGGAAGTTTTTTCATCACCTCTATTACACGTTTATCTCGTATGCCTCTTTCAAGGATCTGAGTCTCAACCATCAATTCTCTTAAATGTTTATATTTATCCATAGCGTTTCAATATCTCTCTTGCTACCAGAATGCCAGATACTGACGCCTGAATCAAGCCTCTTGATACCCCTGCTCCATCTCCTGCTGCGAAAAGGTTTTCTATCTCTGTTTCAAGATTTTCTGTAAGCTTTAACCTCATACTGTAAAGCTTTATCTCGACTCCATAAAGAAGTGTATGGTTAGAGTTTATTCCAGGCAAGACCTTATCAAGAGCTTCAAGCATCTCAATTATATTTACAAGATAACGATAGGGCAAAACAAAACTGAGATCTCCTGGTGTTACATCTTTCAGCGTTGGTTGAATGGGATTTTTCATTATTCTTTCACGAGTTGACCTTCTTCCCTTTTTAAGGTCTCCAAGTCTCTGTATTAAAACTCCATGGCCAAGAAAATTTGCCAGTCTTGCAATGCTCTGTCCATAAAGAATTGGCTCACGGAATGGCTCTGTAAAATATGTGCTTGAAAGTATGGCAAAATTTGTATTGTCTGTTTTTTTATCTGCATAGCTGTGTCCGTTAACTGTCCATATCCCATTTATATTTTCTCTTACAACTTCTCCATAGGGGTTAACACAAAATGTTCTCGTGGCATCGTCGAAGGTTTTTGAGTAATAGATAAACTTTGGTTCATAACAAACCCGTGTGAGGTCCTCCATAATTGATGCGGCAACTTCCACTCTCACACCTACATCAACAGGATTTAATTCAGTGTTTAGCTTTAGCTTCTTTGTTTCCTGCTGAAGCCAGTGACTTCCAACTCTTCCAGGTGCGAGTACAACACATTTTGCATTGATTTTTCTTCCATCATTAAGTACAACGCCACCTACCCTATTATCTTTTATAAGAATTCTATCTACAGACAGATTAAACAGGATTTGAACGTTTTTTGATATATCTTCTTTTAAGGCTCTCAAAACTTCAGTACATCTTTCTGTGCCTATATGTCTTATTTTAGATGGAATAAAAGCAATACCGTTTTTTGTTGCCACACTTTTTATTTTTTTTACAATTTCTGGAGCTGGTTCGTACAGTTTCTCTGGAGCTCCATATTTAACGTAAATTTTATCAACATAATCTATCAACTTAATTAGAGTGTCTCTACTGATATATTTTGTAAGAAAACCACCTATATCAGGTGAAAGATTCAGCTTTCCATCACTGAACGCACCTGCACCACCCCATCCACTTAAAATGTCACAAACAGGACAGTGAGCACACTTTCCTGAGGTTTGCATTGGACACTGTCTTTTTTCAATATCTTTTCCCTTCTCAACAATTAAAACTTTGAGGTCAGATTTTGAAGTTACCTCTAAAGCTGCAAATATACCTGCAGGTCCTGCTCCGATAATAATAATATCATAGTTATTCTTCAATGCCATGTTTTTTAAGATAATCTAATGCATTATAGTTAGTTAAATCAATGTGAAGCGGGGTTACTGACACATAATTGTCCATCACAGCCTGGATGTCTGTTCCCTCCATTTTGTGCCATGAAACGATTCCTCCTCCAATCCAGAACTGTTTTTCTCCCCATGGCGAAAAAATCTCATGAATCGAGTTTTCATAAGACCTTTTACCCTGCTTTGTTACCTTGATTCCTTTAATCTCCTGTAGAGTTTTATTGGGTACATTAACATTTAAAAGAGTTTCTTGAGGAAGTTTTTTTTCAAGGATAAACTTTGCAATTTTAAGTGCGTAGGTAGAAGCTGTTTCATACTTAAAAGGTCTTTCTCCAACAAGTGAAACTGCAAATGAAGGAATTCCAAGAATAGTTCCTTCCATAGCAGCTGAAACAGTACCTGAATATGTAATATCTTCTCCAAGATTTGCTCCTTTGTTGATTCCCGAAATAATAAGATCAGGGTCTCGAGGTAGAATTTTTTTCACTCCCACAACAATGCAATCTGTTGGAGTCCCATTCACACTAAAGCAATTTTCTTTTATCAAGTCCACTTTTAATGGTCTGTGCATTGTGAGAGCATGACTCACAGCAGAACGATCTCTGTCTGGCGCAACTATGACTGTTTCTCCCAGATCTTTTAAAGCAAAAAACAGACTCTGAATACCCATCGAGAAAAAGCCATCATCATTGGTAACGAGTATTAATGGCATTATTTATTCCTCAATAAAATATAATCAGCAATACTGAGTAGTCTCTGCCTGTACTGAGAATCTGGAAATATCTCCAGTGACTGTTTTGCTCTTTCTATATAATTTTTTGCTATTTCCATTGATGAATCAATGCATTTGTATGTTTCTAAATAATTTAGAATACCGACAAGACTCTGTTCTGAGAAATCTTCGGATTTTATTATTTTTATAACATCCTCTTTTTCGTTAGCTTTTCTTAAAAGCTCAATAAGTGGAAGTGTAATTTTACCTTCCATCAAATCTTTACCGAGTTTTTTACCAAGCTCGGATTCATTGGCTACATAATCAAGAATATCATCAAGCATCTGAAATGCAATACCAATATAATGTCCAAAATCAGTTAATGCCTGAACTTTTTCTGCTGGAAGTTCAGCAAGAAGCCCGGCAATCCGGCACGCAGCACTAATAAGCCCCGCTGTTTTACCTGTTATTATCTTTATATATTCATCAAATGTTATGGATGGATCTCCTGTTTTCATTAGTTGAAGGATTTCTCCCTCAGCCATTAAAGATGTTGCTTTAGATAGAGCTTCAATTATTTGAAGACTTTCCTGCGCTACTGATACATGCAGAGCTTTTGCATAAAGATAATCCCCAAGAAGTACAACCACCTGATTGCCCCATACTTTGTTTGCAGCAGTTTTACCTCTTCTGAGCTCTGCCTCATCAACTACATCATCATGAAGAAGGCTTGCTGTATGAAGAGCTTCAATCACTGCAGCAAGTACGACTCTCTTATGTCCTCTGTAACCTGCGAGATCTGAGCTAAGAAGTAAAAAAAGTGGACGAAGCCGTTTCCCTCCGGAGTTTATAATATACGCTCCAATTGTTGGTATAAGAAGTGCCTCTGATTTAAAAATCTTTGTAAGCTCTTTTTCTACTTCTTTAAGTTCCACTTCATATTCTTTAAACGTATCATTAAGATTCACAGTCTAACCCTCAATTTTTGCAATTTATCATCACTATTAATGTATTTAATATGTTTTGGTAAAAATACACCCTTTTCAGTAATTATTGCTGTAACATACTTTGAGGGTGTTACATCAAATGCAAGATTTATTACCTTAACTCCCTGAGGAGCTATCCTTACACCTCTGATGGTTGTCACCTCATCAGAACTTCTTTCTTCAATTGGAATCATATTTCCAGATGGGATTGAAAGATCAATGCTTGAGGTGGGTGCAGCAATATAAAATGGAATTTTATTTTCCTTGCTAAGAACAGCCAGAGAATATGTGCCAATCTTGTTTGCCACATCTCCATTTTGTACTGTTCTATCTGTTCCTACAATTACAAAGTCAACCATATCTTTTGTTAGTAAAACACCCGCTGTATTATCTGCAATAAGAGTGACATCTATGCCAGCCTCTGAAAGCTCAAAAACAGTAATACGAGCACCCTGCAGTAAAGGTCTTGTTTCGCATGCGATAACTTTAAACTTGATTCCTTTTTGCTTGGCAAGATACATTCCTGCGGTTGCTGTTCCAAATCCGCCTGTTGCCAGGCTTCCTGCATTACAATAAGTCATAACCGTACATCCATCTTTAAAAAGAGGCAAACTGTATTCACCAATAGTTCTGTTTATCTCGATATCTTCCTGGTGTATTTTCAATGCTTCCTCTACAATAAGTTCCTTAAGCTTGGAAACTGATAGATTCAGATTATTAATTATTAAACTTTTCATCCTTTCAACTGCCCATTTTATATTTACAGCAGTTGGTCTTGTTTTTATAAGTCTCTGAAATACTGTCTTAAGTTCATTAAGAAGTTTTTTGCCTGATAAAGCCTGTGATTTATATGAAGTAACTGCCACGGAAAACGCGGCTGCAATACCTATTGCCGGTGCACCTCTGATTGCGAGATTCTCAATTGCTCTGGCTATTTCTTCATAATGAGTACATTTTAAATACTCAATTTTTTCAGGTAAAAGTCTCTGGTCAAGGATATAAACTATGCCATTTTCCCACCTTATTGATTGAAGCATAGGCATATTATAACAGTTTTTGACAGGCTAAATCTTTTAATGTAGCTGAATCCATAGCTGTATATTCAAAGTGCCTACAAATTGTTAATTATTTATGACAATGTTTTCATTGTTATAAAATAAAGTTAATACCTAATTTAATCTGTCATTCAGAACGCTTGTGCACAAGAAAGTACAAAAAAGGGCAGATTTTTTAAAAACCTGCCCTTTCCCCTGACTAGGCAAATATTACTCTATTATCTGTTTTTGTCCATATTTGTCAAACACAGCTTTTTCCTTAACAGTTGTGGCGATTTTGTAAAGTATGGTAAGAATAAAAAATCCCAGAGACCAGACTCCAAGTGCAATTAAAACTTCCTGTAATGTAGGCCAGTACTCAAAAACTCTCTCAAAAGGATTTGGTATAAATCCTCCAACTACGAGGCTAAGACCTTTTTCAAGCCACATACCAAGAAATGTTGCTAGAGCTCCTATGGCAAGGGTAACTTCCCATTTTCTTAATGGAGGTGTTACCAAAATAATTGTTCCTATAGCAACAAGTACAGCACATACTTTCATTACAGGCACGAGTTTAGTAAAGCCATCCAATCCAGAAAATAAATATGTTATAGGAGCCATATGTCCTGGAATACTGCTATAAAATGCTGTAAAAACTTCAAAAACGTAAAAAAGAATGGTTGCAATTAAAAAATACGCTGAAGTTTTTGCAAGACTTTGAATAGCTTCTTTTCCAGGATCAAACTTAGTGAATTTTCGTATTATCATGCAGAGCAATACAAGAAGAGCAGGACCAGAGGCAAAAGCTGAAGATAGAAATTTTGCAGCCATAATTGCTGTTAACCAGTAATGTCTTCCAGGCAAACCCTGATAGAGAAATGCTGTAACTATATGGATTGACGGTGCCCAACAAATAGCAATATAAAGAAATGGTTTAATCCATGTTGGAGGTGGAGCACTCTTTCTTTCAGATCCAAGAACAACCCATCCGCAGAGAAGATTTAAAATTAAATAACCACTCAATACAACCATATCAAAAAACATAACCGAGTTCGGAGTTGGATGCAGAAGTACGTTCATAACTCTCATAGGTTGTCCGAGGTCAACAAAAATAAAAAGCATGCACATCAACACAGCAGGAATAGCAAGAAATTCACCAATTACTGCAATCCTGCCATATTTTTTCCAGTTATGAAAATAATAAGGCAAAACAACTGTAACAGCAGATGCAGCAACACCGACAAGAAAAGTAAACTGACCTATATAAAATCCCCATGAAACATCTCTGCTCATGCCAGTAATACCCAAACCAACCTGAAACTGATTTAAATAAGCAATAAAACCTATGCCAATAAGAACAAGTAAGAAACATACCCAAGTCCAGTATCTTTTACTTCCTTTCAATGCATATTCAAGCATCTATCATCCTCCCTAAATTAGATAATATACACATGGATTTGTTCCAAGTTCTGGCTTTCTTCTTATGGCATAATTAGTTGCAAGAATTTTTCTAATTTCAGAATCAGGATTTGCAAGATCGCCATATATAATAGCTCCGTTAGAAACCTCTACACATGCTGGAGGTTTCCCAATTTCCAGTCTTTCACAGCATAACGTACATTTTTCCACAACTCCTTTCATTCTTGTAGGATATTCACTGTTTTCTTCTTTTATGAAAGGCCGCGGATCTCGCCAGTTAAAACTTCTTGCGCCAAATGGACATGCAGCCATACAATATCTGCAACCAATACATCTATGCATATCCATCATAACAATCCCATCTTTTCTTTTAAATGTTGCTTTGGTAGGACAAACTCTTACACAAGCAGGATTATCACAGTGATTACAAAGGACAAGAACAGGCAAATTTTTCATTTGTTCTGGCATATAGGGATACTCCATTTCATAGAATGCATGCTCAAAAGTCTCTTTCCATATCCATTTAATCTCTTCTTTTTGCATAGCGATTTGGGGAACATTATGTATACTATGACATGCCTGTATACAATCATTTATTATTTTTTCATCAAGTTTCTTTAAATCAATAGCAATAGCCCATCTCTGTGCAGTTAGTGTGTTCGGGAGTATTTTATATTTTTCAACAGCTGCTTCAATATGTTTTTTAGTTACAACTTCAAACATTGATAAACCTGTCAAGCCAAAAAGAGCGCCAAGTCCTGCTATTTTTAAAAACTTTCTTCTGTCTATATCGTTCATCGTTTTGCCTCCTTCTGGTTTTGTTCCTTTGGCTGGATATGACAATCCCAACAATAGGGTGTTTCCTCTGCAAAAGTATGGCATTCATCGCAAAACTTAGATTTGTTTGAATGACATTTCATACAGGTATTTTGCAAGCTTATTGTGTAAGTTTTGCCAGTGCTGCTTACATACACTCTGTGACCAGATCTTATAGCCTCATCTCTCCACTCATTAAGAAGTTGAAAGTGTTTTGTTCTCATAAATTCTTTTGACTCAATACATTTTTTTTCTGCATCGGACAACTTTTGTATTTCAGGAGTGTCAATCCGGGGTTCGGGTTTTATATAGGCCTTGCCGATGCTCATCGTAAAAGGCAGAGTCACTATAACGACAAAAACAACCAATCCAGTAATTATTTTCCATCCATCATACATTTTATTATTCCTCCTTTCCAGGTAGTGGCTCCATCCTTAAATTCATTGTTCTTTCTTTTTCTCCCTTCATGATCATAGCATTTGCAACAAGTTCAGTAACACCTGTAACTCTCACTCCGGGAACCCAGTAATCCATAAGAGGTGGTAGAGCAGCTCTGTCTATGGCGCATATATTTGCCAGCATATTTACACCAAACTTTTCATGAACATACCTTACTGCATTTGCCCTTGGAAATCCTCCCCTCATTCTGAGCTCCATAATTTCTCCTGCATTCAATCCAGCACCGCTTCCACAGCAAAAAGTCTTTTCTCTTATTGTTTCATCAGGCATATCATAAAAGTGATTGCAGACATTTTTAATTATATATCGTGGCTCCTCAAGAAGTCCCATTCCTCTTGATGGATTGCAGGAATCATGAAATGTAACTACCAGATTATCATTTCTTGATTTATCAAATTTGAGTACACCATGTTTGATAAGATCAGCTGTAAATTCACTGATATGGACAATTTTATTCGATTTAGCATTTTCAAATTTCGTTCCTGTAATAGGAGATATCGGTTCTTCAAGAAAGTCTACAGGTCCATACCATGTATTATGATACTGATGCCAGACTCTCCACATATGGCCACATTCACCACCGATTATCCATTTAACTTTAAGCCGCTTTGCCTCTTCATATATTTTGCTATGAAGTCTTTTTGCCATTTCCAGAGATGTAAAAAATCCAAAGTTTCCACCTTCTGATGCAAAAGTGCTCCAGGTATAGTCAAGTCCTAGTTCATGAAAAAGCATCATATAACCCATACAGTTATAAATTCCAGGATCAGCAAAAAGGTCTCCTGATGGTGTGATGAATAGAATTTCAGCACCTTTTTTATTGATTGGTGGTTCAATTTTAATTCCTGTTATGTCTTCTATATCATTGCACATAAACTCAAGAGTTGATTTCATGGTATGAGGCTCTATCCCAAGATGATTGCCAGTCCTGTAACAGTTTGCCACAGGTCCAGATATCCAGTTTGTGTTCAGGCCAAGCAAATTAAGCAATTCTCGTGCTATAATTGTAATTTCAGCTGTATCAATTCCATATGGACAGAACAGAGAGCATCTTCTACATTCAGTACATTGATAAAAATAGTACCACAGTTCTTTTAATACATCTAAATCAAGGTCTCTAGCTCCACCGTATTTACCAAATATTTTTCCACCTGTTGTAAAATATTTTCTGTAAACAGATCGTAACAGTTCCGCCCTTAAAACAGGCATATTTTTAGGATCTCCTGTTCCGATAAAATAATGACATTTATCAGCACAAGCACCACATCTGACACAGATATCCATAAAAACATGAAACGTCCTGAAGCGTTCAAGTCTTTGCTTTATGCCTTCAATCACTATTTTTTTCCAGTCCTCTGGAAGCTTCCAGTCAGGATCTGTTACATTGAAATCTCTCGCATTTGGAAAATCCACATATTCGAGGTTTTTGCCCTGAGCTCCATAACAGTAAAAACCTGGCTTAAATTCTACTGGCAACATATCCATCCATTTTCTGGATGGCATCTGTTTTAAATTAACGGTTCCTATTAATTCTTCTGGTCTTGGTAGTGCCATAATCATTACTCCTTTTCTACTGGTATTCCAGCTTTTTTCATTTTTTCTCTAAACTCCTCTTCATATTCTTCATAATGCCTATGCTTAACTGGATACTCCAATGGATTAACATGCATCTTCATCCTGTTGTTATTTGCCAAATTTCTGGTAGGACTCAAGAAAACTCCACCCATATGCATCAGTTTGCTGAATGAAAAATATGCAAAAAGAACGCTTACAAGAAAAAGGTGAATATAAAATATACTTTCTATGCCTTCAGGCACAGATGGATTAAGGTAAATCAATCCCAGTGCTAGTTCTTTTATGTTAACGATATCAACTCTTACGAAATATCTCATCAATATGCCCGTTGTGATAATTCCAAGAATCAGGAAAAGAGGAAAATAGTCTGAAGGAAGGGATACATATCTAACCTGAACATTAAAAATTCTTCTTCCAAGTAGATAAAGAATAGCACATGCTATAAATATATCAGTCATAAACAGAAGTGGAGAGCCTATCTGCAAGAAAGAATCAAGCGAAGCTAACATGGAAATACACCATGGTGTTTTAACAACGAAAAATCTCAGATGTCTTAAAAGGATAACCAGAAAGGAATAATGGAAAGTTAATGCTCCCAGCCATAACCATTTGTTTGAACCAATATAAAGCTTTCCACTCATCATTTCAGATTTTGCATTTCTAAAGAGACTTCTGAACATAAAAACTTCAAAAAACATCCTGAGCAAAACGCCCCAGCCTGTTGAAGGATTGTCAATTTTATTCTGGTTAATCCATGGAAGAGAAAACTGTTGTCCAGCTGTTGTCGGTATTCTGTATGGAACCGGAGATTTTCCCCATTTAATAATCCTTACAACAAAACCTACAATAAATATTATTAATGCAACATAGGGGAATACTACAGCAAAAAGAGGTTGCAACCCTGAAATACTACTACCAATATAAGCAAAAATTATTAACCCCATCACAATTAAAAAGGCTGATATTAGACCCATCTCACCCTACCTCTCTTTAATAATTTTTTTATTTTTGCACAGTTTCATCTTTTTCATCGTTAATTTCTGAAACAATATTCCACTTTTTAAGAACCCACCATGTTCTATCAATTAATTCCTTAGATTTAAGATCATAGATTTTCTCTCTATATTTCATAAAGATATCAAAAGCTATAAGAGCAAGAGAGTCTATCCTGGAAAGATAACCCATAAGCTGAAACAAATCCACATCGTTGTACAATTCATCATATATTGCTTTTTTAAGCAAAAAAATGAATCCCACAGCCTGAGAAGGAGTAAAATCCTGAACTGCTCTTATACGTATAATTTCTTCAATAGAGGAAACAAAACTTTCTAAAGATTCATCAGCAATCAGGTTATCAACTATCTTTTGAATACTTTGATAAATATTATAGCCAACAGGGTTGGTAAATTGTTCATGCTTTCCCTTTAAAAAGGAGATCCCTCCTTCTGGATAAGTTGAGATAGTCAGATTAAAAGCTTTGTCGATGATAGCTTGCCTTTTCTTTGAAAAGACGCTATTTATTTCCAATGTATTCTCCTATTTATAAAAAGTTTTGCATCTGATAGAGTCAGGGTCATAATATAATCAACCCGCTCTTTTTCAAAAAAGATGAAGGGGCAGATTTCTACCCCTTCAATTAGATAAATTATACGCATCCTGTTGGTTTTGGAAGCCCTGCGTATCTACATGCTTGTTTTGCAGGACCATCTGGGAAAAGACCATAAAGATATTTTGTGTTTCCTTTCTCAGGTCCGAACATTTTAGCCATTTCTTTGACAAGTATTTTAATCATTGGAGCAATCTGATATTTCTGATAGTAATCTCTCAAAAAGTTAATAACCTCCCAATGTTGCTCTGTTAGCGTAAGCCCATCCTGTTGAGCCATGTACTCAGATAACTCAGGTGTCCAATCATCAAGGTTTTTAAGATATCCATCCTCATCAATCTCAATCTGCTTTCCCTTAAATTCAATGTACGGCATTGTAGAACCTCCTTCTTAGTTTTTTGCAAATATTTTAACTTTTTGGGAATAATAATTCAAGTCTATATTTGCATTTTTTATTTTTAAAGTAAAAAATTTTAAAGTATGACAATTTTTAAAGTCAAATAAGTTTAGTTTATAAACTTATAAAAATTTTTCAGCGTCATTAACTTTTAGTTTTATCGTTTTCCCGTTATCATACATGGAAATGGTTATTTGTTTGATTTCTTCAGGCAACTCATAATCACATGTGGTGCGTTTCGTTAGCAAAGTAGATAATCCTTTTATATCATCATTTTTATGTCTGGAAAGATTTTCAAGTTCCTGACAGTTAATTTTTATATAATTGGACAGATTAACTTTTTTGGATAATTTTAAAATACCTCTGAGGACGCTCTCAATAAAACTCTCTTCTTCCCTTTGAGACCATAAAATAGGTATTATGTCTTCAAAAAGCGAGGGATTGGCATATATAATTTCGCCTATTAATTCTGCCGAACGCCATCCTATAGCACCAGATTCATCAGTCATCGACCAGAGGAGTTTTCTTATAGTGTTTCTCAGGGTTTCTATGTCTCCTGCCTCAATGTATGCTTTTGCAACATGTCCCATTGCCTCTATTGCTTTCCAGGATATAAGATTTTCTTTATCATACGAAAGAGAGATCAACCAGCCAATAGAATTTTTATTCTGAAGTGCTAATTTTTCTATTTTTTCAAAATCTCTATTTTCAATGAGATCAATAAAATCCTTTTTTGTTATTTTGATATTATCCTCCACAACTATTCTTTCACCTCCTGTCAGAGCTTTTATGAAAAAAAGCCTCCCGTTGAAAGGCCAGCTTTTTATATAAACATACTGATGAGTTCTATAATCGTAGTCTCTTTCTCTGATCTCAAAGTTTACTCCTAATTCTATATTTTCTATCCCCTCTGGAGAGGCAAGTAGCATAGCATCAACTAAAGCATCTCCCTGATTATGTCCTGTTGGTTCGCAGACATAAATTGCTCCGCACTCGCATTTTCCAGATATAACTTCTCCTATTTCTGTCATTGTCTGCTGAGGAGGCATAATTATCCTGCCACAGAAAAGACATGTTGGTAGTTCTTTACGCATTTTTAATCTCCCTGTAATTTTTTGCTATCTTTAAAACTCCCTTTATCCACTCCTCACATCCAATTGCATGAACATGAACATAAGTGCCAAGAGTGTTTTTAAAACAGGCTCCATCCTGATTTTCGACTATCCCTTCTCCTCTTAACATTGTAAAGCACATATGTGGTAATTCATCATAGTCTATTACCCTTGAGTAATGAAATTCATGGCCTTTTATTTCGATATCCTTTTCATAAAAGGGACTATCCTCGTTGACTTTAGCCATAACATATCCATGTGCCTGTGGTTTTTTAAACATCTTTAATTTAAAAGGAAAAATGCCTGCCATTGAAAATTCTCCTTCATGAGTGATTAAACTCTTGCAAAGATACATTAGTCCACCACATTCAGCATATACTGGTAGTCCCTTCTGCGCATTTTCCTTTATATTTTTAATTAAGTCAACATTTTCAGATAAAGGCTTAATATTGGTTTCAGGAAAACCTCCTCCAATATATAAAGCATCGATTTCAGGCAAGGCTTTATTTTCAAGAGAGTTAATTAAAACAATTTCTGCCCCGTATTTTTTTAGCTCTTCCAGATTCTCTTCATAGTAAAACTGAAATACTCTGTCTCTTATAACACCAATTTTTACTCCTTCACCATTAATATATGGTTTTGTATCATTAAAAATATATGATATTGGAGGAGCGTCTCTTGCTATTTTTAAAATTTTTTCTATATCTAGATAATCAGCTACTCTATATATAAAATCCTCAGTTTCTTTTTTCATCTCCTGTTCCTGGTGAGGAGTAAGGCCCATGTGCCTTTCAGGCATTTTTATATCTTTGAATCGCGGAATTGATCCAACAATCTCAATATTGCAGTATCTTTTTATTGATTCTTTGATAATTTTTTCATGTCTTGCATTTGCAACCTGATTAAGGACAACTCCCTTCAGATAGACATCTCTGTCAAAATTTACAAATCCCTGAATAATCGCAGCAACAGAGCGTGTAATTTTCGTGCAGTCAACAACTAAAATTACAGGACATTTAAGTAGCTTTGCAAGTTCTGAAGTTGCCACTGTACCTTCTATATCCATTCCGTCATAAAGCCCTCTGTTTCCCTCAATAACAGAGATATCTCCTTCTGATCTCTCAATAAATGAGCGAATCACTTTATTTGGAGGAATCATATATGTATCAAGGTTATAGCATGGATTTCCTGAAAAAAGAGAAAGCCAGCCGCTATCTATGTAGTCAGGACCTTTTTTAAAAGCAATAACATTTAATCCTTTTTCCCTCAAAAGTGAAAGAATGGCTAAAGTTACAGTTGTTTTTCCTGCACCACCTCTGATACCTGCTATAAGTATTCTGGGATACATTTGACAATAGTTTCTATGCTAAAGTATCATGAAAATCTATGTATTTTCAAGATATAATTTTCACACTCAATAAATACTGGGCAGAAAAAGAATGCGTTATACTTCAACCATATGATATTGAAGTTGGCGCGGGAACATTTCACACTGCAACATTTTTCAAAGTTCTTGGAAATGAACCATGGAACACAGGTTATGTTCAACCATGCAGAAGACCAACAGATGGGAGATATGGAGAAAATCCTAACAGACTTGGTCAGTATTATCAATATCAGGTCATCCTTAAGCCATCTCCTGAAGATTCTCAGGAACTCTACATAAAAAGCCTTCAAGCACTTGGTATAGAGCCTTCAAAGCATGATATAAGATTTGTTGAAGATGACTGGGAATCTCCATCTCTTGGTGCATGGGGACTTGGATGGGAAGTATGGCTTGATGGAATGGAAATAACCCAGTTTACATACTTCCAGCAGGTTGGTGGTATTGATTTAAATCCAATTTCTGTTGAGATAACCTACGGACTTGAACGAATTGCAATGTATTTACAGGAAGTAGAAAATGTTTTCGATATAAAATGGAACAAATATCTAAGCTACGGAGATATTCATCATGAAAGAGAAGTAGAGTTTTCATATTTCAACTTTGACCATTCTGACCATTCAGTGATTAGAGAACATTTTGATGATTTTGAAAAGCAATCTAAAACTATGCTCCAGATAGGTTTGATCCTGCCTGCATATGAGTTCTGTTTAAAGTGTTCTCATATGTTTAATTTACTTGACGCAAGAGGAGTTCTTTCAGTAGCAGAGAGAACAAATTATATTGGAAGAGTAAGAACGCTTGCAAAAGCCTGTGCAGAGGCTTATCTGAAAAAGAGGGATAATAATGGCTAATCTGCTTTTTGAAATAGGAGTTGAAGAGATTCCTGCAAGATTTATTCCATCAACTACTTCTCAATTAGAAGAAAACTTCAAAAGAATTTTCGAGGAATACAGGATTAACTTTGAAAAACCAAAGGTATATGCAACACCAAGAAGACTCACCATTAAAGCAAAAATATCTCAACAGCAGACAACTCAAGAAAAATTAATATGGGGACCTCCTGCTCATGTTGCATTTGATAAAAATGGGAATCCCGATGCACCAGCCCTTGCATTTGCAAAAGCACAGGGGATTGAAGTTTCAGAGTTACAGATTAAACAGAAAGGCAAGGGGAACTATGTATGTGCTGCAATAAAAGAGAAAGGTAAAAATACAGAGGAAGTTTTGCATGAGGTTCTTAAAAGTCTTTTCTTTTCATTAACTTTCCCAAAAATGATGCGCTGGGGTGATGGCAACCTCAAGTTTGTAAGACCAGTAAGATGGCTTCTGGCTTTATATGAGGATAGGGTCATTGAATTCGAAATAGAAGGAATCAAAAGTGATTGTAAAACTTCTGGGCACAGATTTCTTGCCGAAAACCCTCTAACTATATCAAAAATAGACGAATACGAGAATCATCTTGAAAAAGCTTTTGTTATAGTTGATCAGGAAAAGCGAAAGGAAACTATTGTTAATCAAGCTATTAAGTGTGCCGAAAAAATAAGCTGTACAGTTTTACTGGATGACAGGCTGGTTGAGGAAGTAAACTATCTTGTTGAGTTTCCGGATACTGTACTCTGTGTATTTTCTGATCAGTATATTTCGCTACCAGAAGAATTACTCATTACAGTAATGAAGGATCATCAGAGATATTTTGCAGTTATCGATTCATCAGGAAGACTTAAAAATCACTTTATTGTTGTAAGCAACACATCTTTAGAAAACAGAGAAAATGTAAGAAAGGGTGCAGAACGGGTTATAAGAGCAAGATTTGAGGATGCCAGATTTTATTATAAAGAAGATCTAAAAAATGGAATAGAAAGACTTCTTGAGGCAACAAAAGGCATTGTTTATCATAAAAAGCTTGGAAGTCTTTATGATAAAACCATTAGAATTATCAATATAGCTACAAAGTTATCGCAAAAGCTTTTGCCTGAAAAAACTGAACTTATAAGGCTTGCTTCAAAATACTGTAAAGCTGACCTTGCAAGTGGAGTTGTTAGAGAATTTCCTGAGTTACAGGGCATTATGGGAGGATATTATGTCAGGGCTGCTAATTTCCCAGATGAAGTAGCTCAAGCAATTAATGAACACTATCTCCCTAAGACCTTCCAGGATAAAGTTCCGTCTTCAGATGCAGGTTGTATTGTAAGCATTGCAGATAAGCTTGACCATATTGCATCATTTTTTTACCTTGAGGAACTTCCTACTGGAACAGAGGATCCTTTTGGATTAAGAAGAGCTGCCAATGGAATAATTGCAATACTTTTAAAGAAAAAATATTTAATAAGCATCAAAGACGTTGTTGATATGATAGATGAATTAATTGATGAGGAAACAAAAAAAAGAATTGCAATTTTTATAGCACAGAGGCTAGAGAGTTATTTAGAAACCTCTGGATATGATGTAAACATGATAAAAACAGTAAATGACTTTATTTTAAATCGACCTGTATATGAGATTGAAAATAGAATTCAGGCAGTAAAATTATTCCAGAAAAATGAAGAATTTGAAAGTTTTTTCCTCGCTGTAAAGAGAGTTTCAAATATCATTAAAGATTATGAAAAAATTGAGCTTAATCCAGAGCTTTTTATTACAGAAGAAGAAAAAGAGTTATATAAAGTAATGTTGAAAAATAGAGAAACGATTACAATTTATTTAAAACATGAGCAGTTTTTGGAAGCTTTAAATCATTTAAATCAACTCACTCCTGTAATAAATAATTTTTTTGACAGAGTCCTTGTTATGGACAAAAATGAACATATCAAAAGAAATCGCATTGCATTAATTCAGGAGTTGTCGGAATTATTGAAATCAGTTGCAGACATTTCAAAGCTTTACTAATTGTTGTATTATATATGTATGAAAAAAATTAAAAACCCCGCATTAAAAAACATTCTCTGGAGGCAAAAATGCATTTCAAAACTATTTTTCTGATTATTTTTTGCATTTTACTTGTAGCTGGCTGCGCTGAAAGGAAAATTTATATGCCAGGAGGGCAAACAGGTGCTGAAGGAATTACATCAAAGCAAGAACAAAAAGCCGAGGTTGAAGAGACAAAGCCTTCTGAAGAAGAAAGTTTATCATCCGCTCAAATGTCAGAGCTAATTAAAAAGCTTCAGGAGCAAATAGGGGATATTCATTTTGATTTTGATAAATACGATATAAAACAAGAGGACATTCCGACATTAAAACAAGTAGCTAAAACACTTCAAAAATATTCAAAACTGAAAGTTATCATTGAAGGACACTGTGACGAAAAAGGCACTAATGAATATAATTTTGCACTGGGTCAAAAAAGAGCAAACGCTGCCAAACAGTATTTAATAAATCTTGGAGTTATGTCTTCAAGGATAGACATAATAAGTTATGGTGAGGAAAAACCTTTATGCATGGAACATACCGAAGAATGCTGGCAGAAAAATAGAAGAGCACATTTTGTATTTATTGAGGAGGCCAGATGAAAAAGGGAATTAGCCTTATATTTGCTGGATTTGCATCAATAGCTTTGTTTGGTTGTGTAACCACCGGAGAATTTGATCAGATGAAATCAGATATTGCAAAACTTTATGTGGAAAATAGTGAACTGAGAAAAGAGATTTCTGAACTTAAAACAAGGGTTGATAATCTTTCTTCTGATCTTAACACAACAGTTGCGTTAAAAGAAGGACAACTTACACTTATTGCTCAGACACAGGATTATGTGAAAGAGCTTCAGATTCTTAAAGGAAAATTTGAGGAAAGCTCCTATAATAATGAAAAAAGATTCAAAGAACTAAATGATAAAATAACAGAATTACAGGCAAAACTTACTCCATCTGCTCCACCAGTCGAGAAACAGGAACCTGTACAACCTCCTAAAGAAACATTAAAGGATCCAAAACAACTTTATGATGATGCTCATATTGATATAAAAAATAAAAATTTTACATCTGCCAGAGAAAAATTTCAGGAAATAATTAAAAATGATCCAGATTTTGAACTTGTTCCAAATGCCTATTTCTGGATTGGAGAAACTTATTATGGCGAGAAAAAATATGAAGATGCTATTCTTTCTTATGAGGAGTTTCTTAAAAGATATCCAAAACATGATAAGGCACCAGGAGCACTTCTTAAGGAAGGGATGGCATTTTTAGAGTTAAAGGATAAAAAAACCGCAAAAGTAGTTTTTGAAAGAGTAATTGAAAAATATCCTCAATCCAAGGAAGCCACAATTGCCCAACAGAAAATAGTAGAAATACTTAAAAGTATGAATACTGGAACTAAATCAACACCGAAGAAAACCACAACAAAGAAAAAAAGAAAATGAAAGACCAATATAACAGAGAAATAAACTATTTAAGGGTTTCTATTACCGATAGATGCAATTTAAGATGTATCTACTGTATGCCTGAAGAAGGCATAAAACAAATACTGTCTCATCAAGAAATTCTCACTTATGAAGAAATTTTAAGAGTTATAAATATTGCAGTCACTCTTGGAACATCTAAAGTAAGGATCACAGGTGGAGAGCCACTGGTAAGAAAAGGAGTTGTTGGATTCATCGAAAAACTGGCAAAGATTGATGGAATCAATGATATAGGGATAACCACAAATGGAGTGCTGCTCAAAAGCTATGCAAAAGATCTTTTTGAAGCAGGATTAAAAAGACTGAATATAAGTCTTGACTCGCTTGATGAAAAAAAATTTAGTATGATAACAAGATTTGGTCATTTAAAAGATGTCCTTGAAGGAATTGAAAAAGCTAATGAGATTGGCTTTACACCAATAAAAATCAATGTTGTTGTAATGAGAGGAATTAATGATAATGAAATAGAAAAGTTTGCTCAATGGAGCAAAGAAGTGCCTTATCAGATTAGATTTATAGAATTTATGCCTCTTGGAGGATTAAAGCTCTGGAGTAAAGAGCTTTTTGTATCCTCAGATGAAATTAAATCCAGAATACAAACCACAGTAGGAAACTTAATTTCGGTTCAGGTAAAAAAATCTGGTCCTGCTGAGTATTTCATGTTGCAAGGAGCAAAAGGACTTCTTGGATTTATAAGCCCTATGACAACTCATATGTGTGCAAGATGCAACAGGCTCAGACTTACAGCAGATGGAAAACTCAGAGCATGTCTTTTTTCGGATAAAGAGATTGATTTAAAAAAGCATTTAAGAGCTGCTTCATCGGATAAAGAAATTAGAAAAATTCTTATAAAAACAATCCATTCAAAACCTCAAGCTATGTCAAAATATATAAAACCTCTACGCCCCATGTCAACAATAGGAGGTTGATTGTTTTTTGAATTTTATGTTTTTTAAGATTAGTTTCTAACAATTTTTTATAACCTATACACATGGAAAAGAATATGGAAATACAAAGACAGTTTAAAATAAAGTATAAAAAAAAATGGATTGATGATCTTGCTGTATTCTGGAGACTTATTAAAAAACATAGATTGAGATTTCTTATAGCAATGATTTGCAGTATTGCTATATCAGGGACAAATGGAGCTATTGCATGGTCTGTTAAACCAGCAATGGACCAGATTTTTGTTAAGAAATCATCAGAGTATCTTTATCTCATTTTAATTGCTGTTGTAATTCTTTTTACCCTTCGAGGACTTTTTACATTTTTTAATAACTATCTTATGAGTTCTATCGGTGCAAATATTGTAAAGAGCGTACGAGAGGCTGTTTACGATAAGCTTCTAAGGCTTCCTTTTTCATTTTTTTGCAGAGATAGCTCTGGCAATATTATTTCAAAATTACTTAATGATATTGACCTTCTTAACAATACCGTGTCATATACAATAAAAAACTTCATCGTTGAAGGACTTACAGTGGTTGTGCTTGCTGGTGTTGCATTTTATCGCAAATGGGACCTTGCTTTGCTTTCCTTTGTTGTTATTCCTTTAATGGTTTATGTGATGACAAAGCTTGGAAAAAGAATGAAAGATATAGGAATGAAAACTCGTTTAAGAATTGCCAGAGTCACAACACTTCTTCATGAGGCATTGCATGGAATAAAGATTATTAAGGCGTTCACAATGGAAGATGACATGATTAATAGATATAGGAAAGCTCTTAATGAGCACTACAGAAATATAATGCGGGAAGTGAAAAACGAAGAATTCACAAGCTTAATAACTGAAATTATTGCAGGAGTTGGTGTAGCAATGATACTTTTTTATGGTGGCTGGCTTGTAGTCAATGATAAAATTTCATCTGGAGACTTTTTTTCTTTCGCAACCGCTGTTATGCTTATGTACACACCTCTTAAAAGACTTACAAGAGTGAATGCATTATTTCAGAGGGGAAGAAATGTTGTTGAAAGATTGAGAGAAATCATATTTGTAAACCATGAAGCAGAAGAAGGAATTAAAAAAGAGATTAAAGGGCATATTACCTTTAAAAATGTTTCATTTAAATACCCTGTTTCAAAAGACTATGCATTGAAAAATATTAATATTGATATAAAACCTGGAGAAACAGTTGCAATAGTTGGCCCTTCTGGATCAGGAAAAAGCACAATAGCAGACTTAGTAGCTGGATTCTGGTATCCAACTGAGGGAGAGATTTTAATTGATGGAATAAGCACAAAGCAGTATTCTCTACATACCTTGCGTTCTCAGATAGCCCTTGTTACACAGGATATAGTTCTATTCAATGATACAGCTATGAACAATATAAAATTTGGGAATATTTCTTCAACTGATAAAGAAGCCATAGAAGCTGCAAAAATGGCAGATGCTCATGATTTTATAATAAATCTTCCAGATGGTTATAATTCTATAGTTGGTGAAAAAGGAATTTTACTTTCAGGTGGACAAAAACAGAGAATTACCATAGCAAGAGCAATTTTAAGAAAACCTAAAATTTTACTACTTGATGAAGCAACTGCATCTCTTGACACAGAATCAGAAGAAAAAATTCAACGAGCACTTGAAGAAATGATAAAAGGCAGAACAACCATAGTAATTGCCCACCGACTCTCAACAATAAAAAGAGCTGACAA
Source organism: Thermodesulfovibrio thiophilus DSM 17215 (assembly GCF_000423865.1). NCBI lineage: Bacteria > Pseudomonadati > Nitrospirota > Thermodesulfovibrionia > Thermodesulfovibrionales > Thermodesulfovibrionaceae > Thermodesulfovibrio > Thermodesulfovibrio thiophilus. The sequence continues at coordinate 115,209 of NZ_AUIU01000015.1, read as the reverse complement.
AATTATTGTCATAGATAAAGGAAAAATAATTGAACAGGGAACTCATGAGGAACTTCTGTCTCGTGAAGGACTATACAGGGAGTTATGGCATCTTCAGTTTACAGAAGCTTCATCTTCTTAAATCTTCTGTGAAACCAGTAATATTGCTCAGGATGTTGCAATATAATACTCTCAAGAAGTGAATTATATTGCTCAATATATTCAACAATATTTTTATCGTCAGACATATTTATTGATTGATAAACTTTTATTTTATATATATTTTCTTGCCTTGTAATGAAAACAGGAATAACAGGACACATCTTTCTTAAAGCAATTAAAAAAGCACCTTTCTGACATTGCACAAGCTTACCAAAAAACCTTGCATAAACTCCTCTTCTTGACTGATCAGCAAGTATAAAAACAATCATATTTTTATTTAATGCCTTTATTATTTCCTTCGGAACTTCTCTGTCAGAACAAAATGGAATTGGATAAATTTTATAAGAACTGATAAGCCTGTAAAGAAAACCCTCTGGAAGATATTTCCCCTCTTTAAAAAGAACAGCCACAGGATATCCTTTTTCTGCAAGCCATGCAAGCATTATAGGAATGTTTCCAATATGGGCACTTAAAGCAATAACTCCTTTACCTTGTTTCAATGCATCATCAAGATGTTCAAGGCCTGCGGCAACTGCCCAGTGAGACAGCGGCTCCTTTTTTTTTACAATAAATGCAACTTCAAGAGCAATTGAAATCACTTCCTGAAGAAATTTTTTTAAAATATCTTTTAATTCTTGCTCATTATATTTATTTTCAAAAGCAATTTTAAGATTATCTAATGTAATAGATTTACGTGACCATGGAAGACGATATAAAATAGTTGCTATGATTTTTGAAATTTTAGGGAGTTGTTGTTTCCTCAACAACTTTCCAAGCCAGAAGAAGAGCCTGAGCCCGCCTTTAAAAACAATATGTTTAAATAAAGATTTCATGAAGTCTAAAAAATAATTATAATATCCTTATCCAGGAATTACAAGAATTAAAAATGGAGAACATATGATAAACTGGGCACATGCTTTAAATATAAACTCCTTTCCGGATAAACCAGAAAAGCTATGGGTTGAGCAGACTCATATATCGTATGTTTTTATTGACCGGTTTGTTTACAAAATAAAAAAGCCTGTAAATTTTGGCTTTCTTGATTATACGACTCTTGAAAAAAGAAAATTTTTCTGTGAAAAAGAGATTGAACTGAACAGTAGGCTATGTCCTGATATCTATCTCGGAGTTGTGCCTATTTCAGAGACAAAATATGGCTATAAAGTTGAAAACAGTGAAAATCCTGTTGAGTATGCTGTAAAGATGAAAAGACTTCCGGAAGAAGGAATGATGCAAAACATATTGAACCAGGATGCTCTAACGAAAAAACATATTGATTTAATTGTTGATATTTTAGTTTCATTTTACAAATCAGCAAAAACAGGTACTGGAGTTAATGAATATGGCTCAATAGATACTGTTTCGTTTAACACTGAAGAAAACTTTGCACAGACAGAGAAATTTGTTGGCAAAGCTTTAAATAAATGGAGATATAATGCAATCATCAACTGGACCAGAACTTTTATTAAGAAGAATGCCTCAGTTTTTCATAGTCGCATAAAAGAAGGTTATATTCGTGAAGGACATGGAGACCTTTATTCTGCCAATATATGTTTTGACAATCTTAAAAAAGTTTATATATTTGACTGTGTTGAGTTTAATGAAAGATTCAGATGCGGAGATGTGGCAGGTGACATAGCTTTTTTAAGTATGGACCTTGACTTTCACGGTTATTGGGAGCTTTCAAAATATTTTATAGAAAGCTACATTGAAAGATCAGGAGATAGAGGTTTAATTAAAGTTCTTAATTTTTACAAATGTTACCGTGCCTATGTAAGAGGTAAAATTGCCTGTTTTACATCTGAAGATTCATCATTAACAGACAAAACAAGACAAAAGGAACTTGAACAAGCTCAGAGATATTTTGACCTTGCCTGTATTTACAGTGGTTTCAAACCCCGGATTTTTGTGGTTTTTGGCTTTTCAGGAACAGGAAAGTCAACAATTGCAAGAGAATTAAAGAATCACACTCTTTCTAACTTGATTGCATCAGATATTGTAAGGAAAAACCTTGCCGGACTGCCTCCAGAGGAGCATAAATATGAACCATTTGAACAGGGAATTTACACTCAGGATTTTACTGATAAAACGTATAAAAAAATGATAGACCTTGCTAAAGAAGAGTCAAAAAAAGGAAGAGATGTTATTCTTGATGCCACATTTCTTAAAAAACACCACAGAGAGCTGGTCATGACAGAACTTTGTTTAGCAGATATTTACTGGATCTGGAGTACAGCAGAAGACAGTGTCATAAAGGAAAGATTTAAAAAAAGAGCATTAGATCCGGATATTTCAGATGCGAGGTGGGAAATTTATTTAGCTCAAAAGAAACGATTTGAAGAACCAATCGAAATTTCTTCCGAAAAACTTATAAAAATTGATACAACCAAAAAAATTGAAACTCTGATTGAAACTATAACAACCAGAGTTTATAAATAGAAGTATCTGCTCTTAGAGACAAACTTATATTTTATAGATTCAGGCTCTTTCCAGTAAATACATTGACCTCAAGAGGAACTTTTAAATTAAAATCTTTCATTTCATTCTGAACAATGTCACTTACTCTTCCTAGTAATTGTTCTTTAACCTCAAGCACTATTTCATCATGAATCTGTAAAATAATCTTTGCATTCAGCATCTCCTGCCTGATTCTATTATGAATTTTTACCATTGCGATTTTTATGATATCTGCTGCAGTTCCCTGCACTCTTGCATTCACAGCAATTCTTTCTGCCTGTGATCTGAGAAATTGATTTTGACTGTTAATTTCAGAGACAGGTCTAATTCTTCCAAAAAGTGTTTTTACATAGCCATTTTCCTTTGCAAATTCGATGCTTTCTTCAATAAATTTTTTTACCTGTGGATATCTCAAAAAATAAAGATCAATCAGCTCCTGAGCCTTTTCATAGGGAATTTTTATCGATTCAGAAAGTCCAAATGGGCTTATTCCGTATGAAATACCAAAATTCACTGTTTTGGCAATTCTTCGCTGTTCCTCAGTAACATCATTTTCATTAACTGAAAAAATCTCAGATGCCGTGGCATTATGAATATCTTTACCCTCCTTAAATGCTCTGATTAAAGCAGGATCTTCACTAAGATGAGCCAGAAGTCTCAGTTCAATCTGAGAATAGTCAGCACTTAAAAACAAAAAGCCATCTTCAGGAACAAAAACTTCTCGTAAAAGCTGAGCCCACTGTCCTTTTACAGGAATATTCTGAAGATTTGGTTCGCTGCTAACAATTCTTCCTGTTCCAGCTACTGTTTGAGACCATTTTGTATGTATTCTATTGGTTGCGGGATTTATGTGATCTTTTAAGGGGAGAAGATATCCTGTTAAAAGTTTATTCAGCGTACGATAGTTAATCACTTCTTGTGGTAGTTCATGCTGTACAGAAAGTTCTTCAAGAACCTCCATCTCGGTTGAACGTGCCTTTTTACCTCTTTTTCTGGATTTAAGTCCGAGTTTATCATATAAAACCTCTGAAAGCTGTTTTGGAGAGTTAATGTTAAACTCAGCTCCAGCGAGTCCATAAATTTTTTCTCTGAGTTTGTCAAGCTCAAAAGATATCTGTTTTGTGAGAGCCTCAAGTTTGTCAATATTAATTTTTATACCGGCTTCTTCCATCTCAAAAAGAACATCTATCAAAGGCATCTCAATATCAAAATAAAGTCTCTCAAGCTCTTTTTCTTTCAGTTCTCTATGTAGTTTTTCGTAAAGTTCAAACATTATCAAATTGGAAGATTCTAGACTGTCGTAGAGCTTCCCAAGAAACTCAAGTGTAATTTCATTGAAATTGTATTTTCCTCTATTTGGATTTATCAAATAAGCTGCTATCATAATATCAAAGTAAGGAGAATAGAGTTTCATGCCTGCATGTTTAAGTTTTTTTAATATCTCTTTTGCGTTATATACAATCTTCAATGCATCTAAAGATAAAATTTTGTTCACTTTAGAATCCTGTAAAGCTACTTCGTAGATATCTCCATTAATTCCTATATTTATCGTATAATCATCTTTTGAGTTGATTACTTTTGAAGTTGTCTTAAAAATATCCGATTTATTCTCAGTAAGAGTTAGCGTGAATACTCCTTTTTCATGTATTTTTTCTAAAATCCGTTCAATCCCGGCTTTTATTGTTGTTATAGCATCAGAGTTTCTAATTTCATTGTTTTTAGTCACAACCTCTTTTAAAAGCGTGCTGAACTCAAATTCCTGAAACAATTGTGTGAGTTTGTCATTATCCTGCTCCTTTATTTTAATGTCATCGATTTGTAGTTTGATTGGAGCATCACTCTTCAATGCTACAAGTTCCCTGCTAAATTTTAGAGAATCTATATTTTTTCTGATAAGTTCAGCCACCCTTGCAGGCTTGATTATGTCAAGATTTTTCAATATAGCTTCAACAGAACCATATCTCTTCATAAGCTCTGCTGCGGTTTTTTCTCCAATACCCTTAACTCCGGGAATATTATCAATACTATCCCCTGTAAAGGCCATGAAATCATTGAGTTTTTCTGGAGGAATTCCGTATTTTTTAATTACATAGTCTCTATCAATGATAAGGTTACTGAATGGATCATATATTTTTACATTATCAGAAACAAGCTGAAGCATATCCTTGTCAAGACTGACAATAAAAATATTGTTAGTAATTGATTGGTTATTGAGATTTAAAACTACTGTAGCTATAATATCATCAGCTTCATAGCCAGGAATTTCAATCCTTTTTATGCCAAAAGCATCAATAATTTTTTTTATTTGCTCAAGTTGAATCGGTAAATCCCCGGGTGTTTCAGGCCTTGTTATTTTATAATCCTCATACACTATATGCCTTTTTGTAGGATGAGGGCTATCAAAAGCAATGAGTAGATACTGAACATCCTTTTCTTTAAGAAGTTTGAGAAGCATTCTTATAAATCCATAGATTGCATTGGTTGGAAAGCCTCTGGATGTGATCAAAGCCTTTATAGCGTGATAGGCTCTGTAAACAAAACAACTTCCGTCTAAAAGATAAATTTCATCCATATCTTTAAGATACCACGAAAATGAATATGCTGTCTTTTTTCAGATTTTTGATTTATAATTAAAAAATCAATCAACAAATTGAGGTGGATGCAGTGGCAGATATAGAATTTTTAAAAGATAAAGCAAGACAACTAAGGATTGAAATTGTTAAAATGCTCACTAAAGCAGGATCTGGACATACAGGAGGAAGTCTTTCTGCAGCGGATATTGTAACTGCTCTTTATTTTTATAAAATGAAACACGACCCACAAAACCCTCGATGGAAAGAGCGTGACAGATTTGTTCTTTCAAAGGGGCATGCTGCACCGGTGCTTTATGCAGTTCTTGCATTATCAGGTTATTTTGATAAGTCATTACTTGGAAGTTTACGAAGGCTTAATTCACCTCTTCAGGGACATCCATGCTGTAAGAGCATTCCAGGCATTGAGGTCTCCACTGGTTCACTTGGTCAGGGGCTTTCTGTTGCAAATGGAATGGCTCTTGGATTGAGGCTTGAGAGGATTTTATCAAGAGTTTACTGCCTATTAGGAGATGGAGAAATTCAGGAAGGTCAGATTTGGGAAGCTGCCATGACGGCTGCTCATTATAAAATAGATAATCTCTGTGCAATAGTTGATCATAATAATTTACAGATTGATGGATATTGTTCAGATGTTATGAATGTCGAACCAATAGAAGATAAATTTATAGCTTTTGGATGGAATGTTTTTACAATCGATGGGCATGATATGTACGAAATTATTAATGCTCTTGATGAAGCTGAAAAGATAAAAGAAAAGCCTACAATGATTGTGGCAAACACTGTGAAAGGTAAAGGAGTTTCTATATTTGAAGGCAAAGTTCAATATCATGGGATGGCTCCCACCCATGAAGAGCTGGAGATTGCACTTAAGGAGTTAAAAAATGGGCAAAACTGAATCTATTTGCAGTTTGAGTGATTTATCCGAATTCTACGGAAAAGATATGGCAACAAGAGATGCTTATGGGATTACCCTCGTTGAACTGGGAAAGAAAAATCCTGACATAGTTGTTCTTGATGCTGATCTCAGTTGTTCAACAAAAACGGCAAAGTTTGCAAAACTCTTTCCTGATAGATTCTTTAATATGGGAATCTCTGAACAGGATATGATTGGAACAGCAGCCGGACTGGCTCTAACTGGAAAAATTCCATTTGCGTCAACATTTGCAATATTTGCAACCGGTAGAGCATGGGAACAGATAAGACAGACTGTTTGCTACTCAAATGCAAATGTAAAAGTTGTTGCAACACATGGAGGAATTACAGTTGGAGAAGATGGTGCAACTCATCAGGCATTAGAGGATATTGCCCTCATGCGTGTTATTCCGGGAATGAGTGTTATTGTGCCTTCAGATGCATATGAAACTGCTCAGAGTATTGTAAAAGCATCAGAATATTATGGCCCGGTGTATATAAGGCTTGGCAGAGCTAAAGTTCAAGCGGTAATGCCTGAAGATTACAGATTTCAGATTGGTAAAGCTTATATATTTAGAATTGGTAAAGATGCAAACATAGTTGCCAATGGATTGATGGTTTCAGAAGCACTGAAAGCAGCTGAGGTCTTGCGTAAAGATGGCATTGATACTGGTGTGGCAAACTTTTCATCAGTAAAGCCACTTGATGAGGACGCATTATTTAAAACTGCAAAAGCTTCAAAATTAGTCATAACAGCAGAAGAACATTCAATAATTGGAGGGCTTGGTTCGGCTGTCAGTGAATTTTTGGCTGAAAACCATCCTGTTGCTATAAAAAGAATCGGGATAAGTGATAGTTTTGGATGTTCTGGCCCATCAAAAGAATTGCTTAAATTCTATGGGCTTACAGCTGAAAATATAGTTAAAATAGTTAAAGAATTTTTTAAAAAATGATAACTTTTTCAGGAGTTTTTAAGTATTATAGCTCAGTAGCGGTTTTACAGGATCTTTCTTTTAATATAGAAAAAGGAGAGCTTGTTTTTATAACAGGTCCTTCTGGAGCAGGCAAAACAACGCTTCTTAAATTAATCTTTGGAAGCGAAGTCCCTGATGAAGGGACAATAAAAGTTGAAAATTTTGACCTTTCAAATATTAAACATTCAGAGATACCTTTTTTAAGAAGGATCGTAAGTTTTGTATTTCAGGATTTCAGGTTAAGGCATGACCTTACAGTATTTGACAATATAGCCCTTCCACTCAGGGTTATTGGTGAAAAAGAAAGAGATATAAGACAGAGAGTGCTTGATGCTCTGAAAGATGTTGCCTTAAGATCAAAGGCAGACAACCTTGTTAGAACTCTCTCTGGTGGAGAGCAGCAGAAGGTTGCAATAGCACGAGCAATCATTATAAATCCTCATATAGTTCTTGCAGATGAGCCAACAGGTAACCTTGATCCAGAGGCTTCACAGGATATTATGGCTCTTTTTAAAAGAATAAATGCCAAAGGATGCAGTGTTGTTATTGCGACACATAATTCAGAACTTTTTAAAAATACACATTACAGAGTTTTTAGTTTAAAAGAAGGGAAAATTATACAATGAAAAGACATATTATATCTGCAATTAAGGGATTATGGATTAATAGATGGTCAACTTTGCTGTCAATGCTCAGTATTGGAATATGTTTTTTTATTGTGACAGGCGTTTCTCTACTTCTTTACAATCTTGAGTTGTTTACAAAGAAGCTTTCAACAAAAGCTGCTATTGTTATTTATTTAAAAGATGGAGTAAGTAAATCTGAAATTTCTTCTATAACTGATCAACTAAAAAAATCTGGAGTTTTTTCTAGATTACAGTATATTTCAAAAGATGAAGCGTTAAAAGAAATGAAAAATATTATTGATCCCTCGATGATACAACTCATTGGATATAATCCTTTATCTGATACAATAGAGGCTTTTATAAAAGAAGAAAGTTTGCAAAATATCGAAGAAATAATAAAAAAAATTAAAGGATTTGGAAGTGTTGATGATATTTACTATCCAGCTAAAATTATAAATGGATTAAAGATAATAAAAGTAACTTTATGGAATTTTGCTTTAGTCGTATTCTGTTTTCTTTTACTGGCTGTTTTATTTATAATTTATGCTACTGTAAAAAGTTTTTACTGGAAAAAAACAGAAGAAATTGAAATTTTAAAACTTCTCGGTGCAACTCCTTCATATATAAGATTTCCATTTTTAATAGAAGGCGGAATTCTCGGTCTTGGAGGAGCTTTGTTTGCAACTATTTTAATGATAATAGTATATTTTGTTATACATTCAAGAAGTTTTTCAGAATTTCTGCCTGCTATTACTACTGTAGCATTTCCTTTAGAGATTTTCTGTGTCTTGCCATTGTTTGGTATATTTTTTGGAATGTTTTCTTCATTTTTTGCACTTGGAAGAATAAAATATCAATAGCAATGTTGAAAAAAATAACAATTGCAATAGGTATGTTTTTTATTATGTTAAGTTCTCTGAGCCAGGCTGCTCCACCCAGAGAGGAGTTAAAACAGATCAAAAAAGAGCTTAATGTTCACAAAAAGAAACTACAGGAAACAAAGAAGATTGAACAGAATGTTATTGAAGATTTAAAAAAAGTTTCAAACGATATTAATATAATAGAAAAAAAAATAAAAAATCATAGAGCAAAAATAAAAAATCTTCAATTAAAAATTGCTGAAACAGAAAAAGGGATAAAAAGTTATAGTAATCAACTTGAAGCAAGGAAAAGTTATCTTTTAAGTAGAATAAAAGCAATGCAAAGAATGCATAATCAACCAGATCCTCTTTTAATCATTTTAATGCAAGAGGATACTACAAAAGCATTTCGCTTAGTAAAAAATACTCAAAAAATTATTAATATTGATAAAAAACTTATAGACCAATATCAAGCAGAGCTCAATAGTTTGATTATGCAACAAACAGAATTGCAGAGGCTTTATGCATCTTTAAAACAGGAGGAACAATCACTCAAAAAAGCAGAGTATGATCAAAAACAGAAACAAAGAGAAAGAGAAATTTTACTAGCTAAAGTAAGACAGAATAAAGCTCTTTATGAGAAAAAAATAGCTGAACTTGAAAACAATGCAAAAAGACTTACCAGACTTATTCAACAAACTGAACAAAAAGAAAAAAAGAAAGGCAAATCTGGTTCTTTACCAGAACGTGGATTTACTCAAAAAAGAGGAACTCTTATATGGCCTGTAAATGGGCAGATTGTTGTTCATTATGGAAGTCAGAAAGATCCCGTGTTTAATGTTCCAATGTTCAGAAGCGGAATTTATATACAAGCTTCTCCTGGCACCAGTGTAAAAGCATCTGCTGAAGGTAAAGTTGTTTATGCAAACTATTTCAAAGGATATGAAAACCTTGTTATAATAAGTCATGGCGATGGATATTACACAGTATATGGAAATCTTGGCTCGGTGAGCGTAAGAGATGGTTCTTATGTGAAAACAGGTCAAGTGGTGGGTACAGTAAGCGAAAAATCAAATATAGATACCACAGCTGTTTATTTTGAAGTAAGATATAGAGGTAAACCACTCAATCCAGAACAGTGGTTAAGAAGATAAAAGGGAGGGAGATACATAACAATGAAGAAAAAAATTACAATTTTTTCATTAATTTTCGTTATCACTGTCATGGGAATAATGATAGGACGATGGTCAGCTGCTCAAAGCACAGATGCGATTTATCAAGATTTACGTAGTTTTACAGAAGTTTTTACCACAATAAAAAAGAACTATGTAGAAGAGGTTAATCCTCAAGAACTTATTCGTTCTGCCATAAAAGGAATGGTAAATTCTCTTGACCCTCATTCTGCTTATTTACCACCCGAGGCTTTTAAAGAATTCCAAACAGAGACCAAAGGAGAATTCGGAGGGATAGGTATTCAGATTGGGATAAAAGATGGAGTACTCACAGTAATTGCTCCAATTGAAGACACTCCTGCATGGAAAGCAGGAATTAAAGCAGGCGATAAAATAATAAAAATTGATGGAACATTAACAAAAGATATGAATATTAATGATGCTGTCTCAAAAATGCGTGGACCAAAAGGGAAAGCTGTCACTCTTACAATCCAGAGAGATGAATGGAAACAACTAAAAGACATAACAATCGTAAGAGATATCATTAAAATCAAAAGTGTTAAATACAGAATGATTGATAAGGAAATAGGATATATAAAATTGGTACAGTTTCAGGAAAGCACAGCTCAGGACCTTGCAGAAGCATTAAAGAGTCTTAAAGATTCAGGAATGCAAAGCCTTATTCTTGATTTAAGAAATAATCCTGGCGGGCTTCTTCAGAGTGCTGTTGATGTTTCTGAGCAGTTTTTACCTCAAAAACATCTTGTTGTATCAATCCAGGGACGAGTTGGTGAAAAAATGCAGTATTATACAGAACAACTGCGACCGTCATACACTGATATTCCGATGATTGTTCTTGTAAATCAGGGTTCTGCTTCAGCATCGGAAATAGTTGCTGGAGCTTTGCAGGACTGGGGAAGAGCATTGATTTTAGGAGTTCAAACATTTGGTAAGGGTTCTGTTCAGAGTCTTATTCCGCTCAGTGATGGTTCAGCATTAAAACTTACAACAGCAAAATACTATACACCAAAAGGAAAAAGTATCCATGCAGTTGGAATAATACCTGACATTGTAGTTAAGCTTGAAAGCAAAAATGGAAAAGAAGTGCCTGTTATCAGGGAGAAGGATCTTGAAGAGCATTTAAAAGGAGAAAAAGTTGAACCGCAGGAAAAAGCACCACAGGAAGTTGATGAAAAAGATGATACTCAGCTACAGAGAGGTGTTGATATTTTAAAAAGCTGGAAAATAATGGAAAAATTGAAAAAAGCAGCATAGACCATACATCGAATTAAAATAGAGTGAATTTCTTATTGTATCCTTAATTGTAAAGGAAGTTTCATTTTCTGTTAAAATATTTTGTTTGGTCTTTAATTAATATTTTATTTTTGAGGTTTTTAAATGAAAATTGAGGTCTTTGACATTCCGTTAGAAGGACTTAATATTGAGCTGGAAGACACTCCAAAGATAGATGGAGTAACAATTACACAGCCTTTTAAGGCAATATTAAGTCTGGACAAAAAAGGGCTAGAAGTATTGGTAAAAGGAATTATTACTGGAGAAGTTGAACTTGAATGTAGCAGATGTTTGAAAGATTATAAAATGCAAATAAAAACTCTTATTGAACTGAATTATCATCCAATAGAAGAATTGAATAGAGAAGAACTGGTTGAACTGAAAAGAGATGAAATGGATGTTGATTTTTATAGGGAAGGACTAATTGATACAGATGATATAATTCGTGACCAGATATTGCTTAATATCCCGATGAAACCTTTATGCTCTGAAGATTGTAAAGGCTTATGTCCAATATGTGGTACAGATTTGAATAAATTTGAGTGTCAATGCGAGGTTAAAGAAATTGATCCAAGAATGGCAGTATTACAATCACTTTTAAGGAGGATGAAAAAATATGGCTAATCCAAGGCATCGTCATACCCCATCTAAAAGAGATAAAAGAAGGGCTAACTGGAAAATAACAGCGCCTAACTTGGTTCTTTGTCATGATTGCAAAGAACCAAAGCTATCTCATAGGGTATGTCCTAATTGCGGCTCTTACAAAGGCAGGAAAATTCTAGAGATTGAAGAGTAAATTAAAAAATGTTACGAATTGCTGTAGATGCAATGGGGGGCGATTTTGCCCCCGATGTTAATGTTCTTGGTGCTTATGAAGTGGCAGTTGATCAGGATGTTGAGATTATTCTTGTAGGTGATGAACAAAAAATAAAGAGTTTTTTAACTGATAAAAAAGAACTAAAAGGCAATATTATCATTTTTCATACAGAAGATACAATTAAAATGGATGAAAATGTATCTTCTGCTATCCGAAGACGAAATACTTCCATGAGAATAGCGGTGCAACTTGTCAGAGATGGTAAAGCTGATGCTGTTATAAGCGCAGGTCATTCTGGTGCAATGATGGCTTTAAGTTATCTTCTGCTTGGCAAACTGCCTGATGTTGAACGTCCTGCGATTGCCGCTGTTATGCCCTGTCTGAAGGGACATTTTATTTTACTTGATGCAGGTGCTAATGTAGACTGCAAACCAGAACATCTTCTCCAGTTTGCATTTATGGGAGATGCGTATCATAAAGCACTATTTGGGACACAATCTCCCAGAATTGCCCTTCTGAGCATTGGCGAAGAGGGTTCAAAGGGAAATGAACTTACAAAAGAAGCTTTCAAGCTACTTCAGGCAACAACTTTAAATTTTACAGGCAATATTGAGGGAAAGGATATATTTTTCGGTTTAGCAGATGTTGTTGTATGTGATGGTTTTATAGGCAATATCGTTTTGAAAGTTGGCGAAGGACTTGCAGATGCTCTGATGAAGATGCTTAAAAGAGAGGTTGCAGATGTAATAACTGGAAAAATTGGTTATATGATGATAAAACCAGCTATAAGAAGTTTCAAAAAAAAGATTGATTATTCAGAATACGGTGGTGCATTATTACTAGGAATTAACGGCACGTCTCTAATATGTCATGGAAGATCTTCAGCTAAGGCAATTAAAAATGCTATACAGGTTGCTGTAAAAATGGCAACCAAACAGATATATAAAAACATCTCTGAAAATTTAAATTATTATACCGGGGGAAATTAATGAATGCCAGAATAGTATCAACAGGCTCTTATGTTCCTGAAAACGTCTTGACAAATCATGATCTTGAAAAAATGGTTGAAACAACAGATGAATGGATTATAGAGAGAACAGGAATAAAAGAAAGACGAATTGCTTCTCTTCATCAGGCAACAAGTGACCTCGCCTATGAAGCTGCAACAAAAGCTTTAAAAAATGCCAATTTAACCGCAGATGACCTTGATTTAATAGTGGTTGCAACTGTAACCCCTGATATGCTAACTCCATCCTGTGGATGTGTTTTACAGATGAAACTCGGAGCAACACATGCGGTGGCTTTTGACATAAATGGAGCATGCACAGGCTTCATTTATGCTCTATCTATTGCTGAAAAATTTATAAGAACAGGAGCATCCCGAAGAGCACTGGTTGTTGGTGCTGAAATACTTTCAAAATTTACAGACTGGACAGACAGAACAACGTGTGTTCTTCTTGCTGATGGAGCTGGAGCTGTTATTCTTGAGCCTTCTGAAAATGATGAAGGTATCAGAATAATAGACATTTTCTCGGATGGAACAATGTGGGATTTTATTCATATGCCTGCAGGAGGATCAAAGCTTCCTGTTACTGAAGACGCAATAAAACAAAGACTTAATTTTATAAAAATGAAAGGTAATGAGACATTCAAAGTGGCAGTTAAAACACTTGAAGAAATTGTTGAAACCACACTCAAGAAAGGCGGAATAACTTCTTCCCAATTGGGTCTTTTAATTCCACATCAGGCAAATATAAGGATTATTCAGGCAATGGCAAAAAGGCTTGAGTTGTCAATGGAAAAGGTGAAGATTAATATTCAAAAATATGGAAATACTTCATCTGCGTCAATACCAATTGCTCTGGATGAAGCTGTCAGAGAAGGCAGACTAAAACAGGGTGACTATGTGATGCTTGCAGCATTCGGTGCAGGACTTACATGGGGGAGTGCTTTAATTAAGTGGTAAAACAGCGATAGAACCTTATTTTCATTTTTTATTCTGAGCAGAAGACTGTGAGTCTTTTTTTTTGCTGTCCTTGATTTTTTTATATCTACTTATATGCCATTTTCTTAAGAGTCGTTCAATTTTATTCTTAAATAGCCATACTGTTGCCATTACAATAATTGCAATGCCTGTGAGAGTAATAAAGTTTTTATACTCATGATGTCTCAGATAACTTCCTCCAAGTGAAAGCAAAACTGTGCCCAAAAGTCTTCCAACTCCTGCAATTACTGTGAATTCTATAAGAGAAAGCCTGCTCAACCCTAGAAAATAGCTTAGATAATCTTTTGGAAATCCAGGGATTAAAAACAGAAAAAATACTAAAAAAGCACCTTTATGATGCAAAAGATAATCAAATTTATTAAGAACCACCGGATCAGCAACTTTCTCAACAAAAGGTCTGCCAAATACTCTGCCAAGAATAAAGGCAAGCATTGAACCAATGGTAAGTCCTATAGTTGATAAAATAATGCCACCAACTGTTCCATATAGATAACCACCAAGTAATCCTGTAACTTCACCTGGAATTGGAGCAGCAATTACCTGAAAAGCCTGAAGAAGTACAAAACCAACTATGCCTGCAGGACCAAGTGATTGAATAAAATTTTTAAGTTTTTCTTCATTAAGAAAAAATTCAATAATACCCAATTCGTAGGAGACAAAAACAATTAAAGCAATAAGCACTGCCAGAGCAAAAACTCTGAACAGTGCTTTAAAAGCTGGTTTATTTTTTACCACCAGATAATTTCTCCAGAAATGGTGTTATTAAATCAATTGGAAGAGGGAAAAGAATTGTTGAATTTTTCTCAGAAGCAATTTCTTTCAGAGTCTGAAGATATCTCAATTGGATGGCTGCTGGTTCAGAAGAAATAATTCTCGCTGCTTCTGTAAGTTTTTCAGCTGCCTGAAGTTCTCCTTCTGCATGAATGATTTTTGCTCTACGTTCTCTTTCAGCTTCTGCCTGCCTTGCCATTGCTCTCAGCATTTCCTGTGGCAGGTCAACATTCTTAACCTCCACTGCTGTTACCTTAATTCCCCATGGTTCTGTCTGGGAGTCAATAACCTTTTGAAGTTCTGCATTAATCTGGTCACGATTTGTCAATAAATCCTGAAGTTCGCTCTGTCCAAGAATGCTTCTGAGAGTTGTCTGAGCAATCTGACTTGTTGCATAGTAAAAGTCTTCAACCGCTGTAATAGCTTTAATGGGATCAACCGGCTTAAAATATACAACAGCATTAACCTTAACAGAGACATTATCTTTTGTAATAATATCCTGCGCAGGAACATCCATTGTTACAATTCTCAAGCTTATTTTAACCAGCTTATCAATAACAGGCCATATAAGGATAAGCCCCGGGCCCTTAACCGGGATTATTCTACCAAGCCTGAATACAACACCTCTTTCATATTCTTTAAGAATTTTAATTGCACTGCTCAGAATATAAATTGCTAAAAAAATTACTACTATGAACGTTAACAAAGATGTTTCAATAAACATAGCTCCTCCACGTTTAAACTTTGAATCTGCCTATGGCAGCATTTAACTCTCCACCCAATCTTGCAATGTCCGATGCTGTCTGAGCTGACTGATCCACTGCTACTGAGATTTCTTTTGAACCCTCTGCTATACCTCCTATATCCTGTGTTATATGGTCTGTCACTGATGACATCTCCTCTGTTGCACTGGCTATCTGTTGTATCATGCTTTGCAGTTCCTGCGCTTTGTTGAGTATCTGTGTGAGTGTATTTGCTGCTTTCTCTGACAGTTCTACTCCACTTGCCACTTTCTTTGTTGCATCTTCCATTGACTGTTCAGCAACATTTACCTCTGTCTGTATCCTTGTTATCATATCCGCTATCTCATCTGTTGCTTTTGCCGTTCTCTCCGCAAGTTTCCTCACTTCATCTGCTACTACTGCAAAGCCTCTACCTTGCTCTCCTGCCCTTGCTGCCTCTATCGCTGCATTTAATGCAAGTAGATTTGTCTGATCTGCTATGTCTTTTATCACTGTCACTATCTCTCCTATTTGACGTGAACGCTCTCCAAGATCATTCACTATACCGGATAGTTTATTTACTGAGTCTTCTATTATTTTTATCTCTTCTGCTGTGTTTATGGTCATATCTTTTCCTTCTTTTGCTACATTCGCTGTGGTAACACTTACTTCTGCTATGTTTGATGCATTCTTTGCTATATCAACAACTGTCTGAGACATCTCTTCTGCTGCTGATGCTATCTGACTGGCTCTCTCTGTCTGGGATTTTAGATTCCTCGATATCTCTTCTGTTGTGGC
The DNA here is from genome assembly GCF_000423865.1 of Thermodesulfovibrio thiophilus DSM 17215. Classification (NCBI taxonomy): domain Bacteria; kingdom Pseudomonadati; phylum Nitrospirota; class Thermodesulfovibrionia; order Thermodesulfovibrionales; family Thermodesulfovibrionaceae; genus Thermodesulfovibrio; species Thermodesulfovibrio thiophilus. Next base: position 99,067 of record NZ_AUIU01000015.1, on the reverse strand, counting down.
ACTTAGCTGCTCTGATGATGATGCAAGAGAACTTGATATTGTCTTTGATTGTCCAATTAGATTTTTAATGCTTACAATTGCCTGTGTTAATGAATTTGAAATCACTCCTATCTCATCTTTGCTTTCAGCTTTTATCTCAACTGTCAGATCTCCCTGACCTATTCTTTCAAGTGCGTCTTTTAGCTCAGCAACTGGTTTACTAATGGAACGAGAGATAAGTGTGGCAGAGAAAACTCCAAAAATTAAACCTGAAACTGTCAGTATAACAACTGTTACTGTCTCTTTTTTTATAACATTATTCATTTCATTCAGACTTGCATTTAATCCTTTTCTCTGAAAAATAACTTCTTCATCAAGAGTCTTTTCTAGTTTCACAATTCTTGGATTCACTTCTTTATAATACAGAGCTATTGCCTCCTGTTTTTTCCCAGCCATTACAAGTTCAATTACTTGATTGTTGTAATGTGCTGCATCTTTCAATGCTTCTTCTATATTTTGTAAAAGTGTCATTCCTTCTTTCGTATATGTTATCTTCTTTATTGCTTCGATTAGTTCTTTATATTTGGCTCTGTTTTCTTCAATTGATTTTTTAGCCTCTTCTTTCTTTTTCATATCATCAATAATTAACATATCCCTCACTGAAGAAAAAATTGCTATCGCAGCCCGTCTTATTCCAACTGAATTGTTTACTTTGTCAATTCTTTCATCAATATCTGTAGCATTCTTTTTGATAATACCCAGTTGTATGATTGTCACACCACCAAAAATTAAGAGAAGAAAAATTAATACTCCAAAACCTATGCCAAGTTTTTTACCAATTGTGAGATTTTTAAACACCCTCAACCCCCTCCTTGTTTTAACTTTTAATGTTGAAATTCAGACATTAGTTGCTAAATTATAGCACATTTTTTCAATGAACAAAACAAAATATCTTTTATTTGCGGATTAATTTCAATAATGACTAGCACGATACAGATAAAGTAAAATATAAAATAACTAAAAGTGGAGGAGTATTATGGAATGCAAGATTGAACGAAACAGAAAAATATGTACATGTAGTTATGAAGGCTGTGAAAGAAATGGCATATGTTGCGATTGTATTGCCTATCACAGGAAAAGACGAGAACTTCCTGCATGTTACTTTACACCAGAGGTCGAGGCTACATATGACAGAAGTATTGAAAGATTCATAGCAATGTATCAAAAGAAGGGCTGATTTCTTCTAAAATAACACCGGCTGCGTCATTGATTTTTTTTGCTAAATCAACTCTTGCTATTTTTATACCGGCAATTGACGAATATCTTCGGCAGGTAAATACTGTTATACATCTGTTTGAATAAATAGATTTACCCGCAACATTGTAATCATGTCCTCTTATAAAGCAGGATGCATTATAAGTTTTTAAAAAATGAATAAGCTGATCTTCTGTGAATTTGGGAATTCCAAATCCTCGAAACATAGGAGATATATCAGCATCAGACCATAGTATATCTATAATTAAATCCTGTCTTGATTTATCATTAATCTCCTGCCCATGAAGAGGAAATCCTGCATGGGATGCTATAACTCCATTGGTTGTTTTTATCATCAATGGCATTTCTTTAAAAAGAGATACAGCAGCGCGGTGAATTTTTATTCCAAAATTTCCAAATATTTCTATAAGTTCTCGGTCAAACGCGTAGGGATAACAAAAAACTGAATAGTGAGCTTCATGGTTACCCTTTAAAAGAAAAACTCTATCAGGAATGTTTATTTTAAGCAAGCATAAATAAAGAAGATTATAAAGAGAACCTTCAGGTTCAGGCTCTCTGTCAATATAATCTCCGAGAAATATCAGATATTGTTCAGTTTTATTGGTGAGAAACTTTTTTATAATATATTTTGTGGTTGAAAAATCTCCATGTGTATCTCCTGCAAAAACTGCTTCACCTTCAAAATAGTTAAGTTTCACATATGGAGGCTCTTGTTTAAGAATTTCTGTTGTTGCTTCAAAGACTTCAATAATTCCATCTGGATCCAATTTTTCTAACAAATCTGGATTATATAGAGCCTCCAAGAGCATTTATTAACTCCCTGTTATTTGTCTCAGATGCTATCTGGATTATAAAGTTTTTTGCCTCTGGTGTATCTATCTCTTTTAATGCATTAACAATGGCTATTTTCACTGCCATACTTTTTTCGGATAAGAAAGCCTCTTTCAGATACTTTATAGACTCAGGCATCCTGAGCTTTCCAAGGGACCGAGCTGCGGCTTCTCGAACTAGCAGTTCAGGGTCTTTTAAACCCTCTTTCAGAACTTCAATTAATCTCATTTCTGGTTTAAAATTTCCCAGTGCATCTGCTAAATAAGATTTTAAAGCAGGACAGTCACGATGAAAGAAATAATCCTGAAACCTGTCTAATAAAGCTTTCTTAGCCTGAGGAGTTCCAATACTTCCAAGAAGTTTTATTGCTCTGAGTCTATATCGCCAGTGATATTTTCCAGTATCTGTAAAGTTTATAACAGTGGATACCATATCAGGATTTTTAAATTTTTCTATAAAAGCAGGATCAGATACCTTTTCGCTCCATTGAGGAGTATCCAATTCGTTAAATAGATCATCCATTGTATAGGCATACACAAGATTAAGAGGAAAAAGAATTAATAATAAAAAAACCATTTTTAAAAAGCTTCTCATAAAATCCTCCAGAAGTAATAAATGAAATTAATTATATTTGTTTATAATATAAAATTATGAAATGGAAAAAAGAAAGAGAAGAAATAGTAAAATATACAAAACAAATCTATAAAAAAGGCTTTGTTACAGCACACAGCGGTAATATAAGTCTGAGAGTGGGAGATAAACTTATTTTAATTACTCCAAGTTCCAAATCCTACGAAAAACTTAAATCCTCTGATATTGTTGAGATTAATTTTGAAGGGAATATAATAGATGGACATAAAATGCCTTCGTCTGAATATAAACTTCATGTTGAAATTTACAAATCAAGAAAAGATGTAAATGCAGTAATTCATACACATTCAATTTTTGCCTGTACAATGGCAGCTTTAAATCTATCTCTTCCTGTTATTCTTGATGAACAAAAAGAGTTTCTTGGAGGAGAAATCAGTGTTGCAAATTATGCTCCTTCAGGTACTGATGATCTTGCAATTGAATCTGTCAAAGCATTGGCAGATAAAAAAGCTGTTTTTTTATCAAAGCATGGCGCAGTTACAGTTGGCCAAAATATCAATGAAGCATTTTATACATCTGCACTTCTTGAAAAACTCTGCCAGATTTATCTGTTCATAGTTTTAACTCAGAAACAGATTTAGCATTTTTCAAGATAGTTTAATATGTAATCTCTTACCGCATCTTCAAGAGAAAATGTTGGGTTATTATAACCTGCTGATTTCAGCTTGGTCATTTCAGCTTTTGTAAAATATTGATATTTATTTTTGATTTCTTCAGGCATATCAATATATTCAATTTCAGGCTGCATCCTAAGAGCAGAAAAAACAGCATTTGCCAGATCATTCCATGAACGTGCAATTCCTGTTCCAACATTAAAAATTCCATTTAATTCCGTTTTTTCAAGAAAAAATATAGTCATTTCAACAGCATCTTTAACATAAATAAAATCCCTCAATTGTTCGCCATCTTTATATAGAGTGTTATAGGATTTAAAGAGTTTTATTTTCTTGTCTTTTTTTATCTGCTCGTAGGCTTTAAGAACCATACTTCTCATTTCACCTTTATGCCATTCTCCTGGACCGTAAACATTAAAATATTTTAACCCAACTATTTTATCAAGAAATCCATTTTTTAATGCCCATAAATCAAATATCTGCTTGGAGTATCCATAGGCATTTAAAGGCCTTAACAGAGGAATAAGAGCGTGCTCGTCAGAGAAACCCCGCGATCCATCACCATAGGTTGCTGCACTTGATGCATATATAAATCTGACATTATTTGCAAGGCAGTATTTCGCCAGCTCCTTTGTATAGTTATAGTTGTTTTCCATTAGAAATTCCACATTTTTTTCAGTTGTACTGCTTCTTGCACCAAGATGCATTATTGCTCGGAATGCCCTGGTAAAAGTTTCATTTTTTATCATTTCAATAAATTTAGTTTTGTGAACGTAATCTTCAAAGGAAAGTTCGACTAAGTTTTTCCATTTTTCAGATGAATTTAAATTATCAACCACAATAATTTTTTCTTCTCCACGTTCATTGAGCCTTTTTATAACATTCGCCCCGATAAACCCAGCTCCACCTGTAACAACTATATAGCTCAATTTAACCTCCGAAATATATTAGTTTTTTATTTTACCATATGACAATAAATAAAACCTGTTTGACTTATTTATAACAAAGGCTTTAAAAATTTTTTTGGAATGAATTTGAAAAAGATAGATTGAGCAATAAAAAAAAAGCCTGGCAGCGACCTACTTTCCCATGACCTCACGGTCATAGTATCATCGGCCCTGGCGAGCTTAACTTCCGTGTTCGGTATGGGAACGGGTGTTTCCCCGCCGGTATAGCCACCAGACAATTTAATATTAGCATAAGTTTCTAGAAAAATGCAAGACAAAATTCAATTAAATATAAAAATTAGAAAAATCAATGAATTCGCTCTTTAGTTTATTATATATTTTTATCTTTTTGGAGTTTAAACAGTAAACGAGGGTCCTCATTTTCCTTGAATCTGTTTAAATTCCTAAGTTCATTGATAATTTTTTCATCAGGAATTTTTTCTAAAACTGAAAAAATCAAAAATCTCTTGAATAAATCCGCGTCATCAAGGCTATAAATGATCCATTTCCCTTCTCTTCTCATTTTTACAAGTCCGGCATCTTTAAGCACTGAAAGATGAAAAGAAACCTTCGGCTGTATCATATTTAAAGCTGCCACAATCTCACATACACAAAGTTCGCCCTTTTCAAGGAGCTTAATAACTTTAAGACGGGTTTCATCAGATAATGCCTTAAAAATTTTTGCCAATTTTTCCATAAGATAAGAATAAAAAAATTTTTATATGTCTGTCAATCCGAAAACCCTAATTTTTATTTTAAAAACACCATACGCTGATAATTTTTGTGTATATTAATTTTTTCTAAAAAAATCCTTTACTTTTTTAAAGTGACCATGTTATAAAAGATTAGCTGTGCATTTTGCAGAGTTTTTAGTACCTGCTATTAGACAGGGAGAGAAAAAGGAGGTTTTAAGAAGTATGACTTTTGAAGGACGTGTTAAGTGGTTTAATGAGTCGAAGGGATTTGGGTTTATTCAGCAGGATGGCGGACAGGATGTCTTTGTCCATTACACTTCAATTAAAAGTGATGGATTTAAGACTCTAAAACAAGGCGACAGAGTTAAATTTGACGTTGTTGAGGGAGACCGCGGACCTAAAGCAGTTAATGTAGAAAAAATCTGACAACCTGAGGGGAGCGTCTTGCTCCCCTTTTCATAAACCTTCCATCAAATGCCTCTTCCAGAATGGGTAAAAACCCAATTAAAAGGAATAAAAACAACCCAAAAATATTTTAAACATCGCAATATTAATACTGTATGTGAAACATTAAGATGCCCAAACAGAACTGTCTGTTATAAGGAACCAGCAGCAACATTTATGATTCTTGGGAATATCTGTACGAGAGGATGCAGTTTTTGCAACGCAGAAAAAGGCAATCCTGCTTTTCCAGATAATAAAGAGCCTGAAAAAATTGCTCATGCAGTAAATGATCTTTTATTAAAATATGTTGTCATAACATCTCCTACAAGAGACGACCTTGTTGATGGAGGTGCAGAACATTTTGCAAGCACAATAATGGAAATTAAAAAGCTCAATGATAATGTTCTGATTGAGGTTCTTGTACCAGATTTTCAAGGAAATAAAAGTTCTATTGAAAAAGTTGTTAATTCATGCATATCTGTTTTCGCTCATAATATAGAAACAGTACGGAAGCTTTACGGCTATGTAAGGAAAGCTGATTACTGTCGTTCATTAAAAGTTCTTGAATCTGCAAAAAAGATTAATTCTGAAATTATTACCAAATCAGGATTTATGTTAGGACTTGGAGAAACTATTGAAGAAGTACTACAGACTTTGCAGGATTTAAATAATGCTGGATGCGATATAGTTACAATAGGACAGTATCTGCAACCATCAAAAAGAGCATTACCTGTGGTAGAATATATAAAGTTAGAAGTATTTGAAGAGATTGCAGAGTTTGCTTTTAAAACAGGATTTAAAATAGTGTTGAGTGGACCTCTTGTTAGAAGCTCTACAAGAGCATATGAAATATATTCAGCGCTGAAAGATGGAAAATATGGAAAATTTTGATTTTTTTCAATCCCACAAAAATAGTTTTCGGTAAAGGGAAAGAAAATAAAATTGGTGGTATTATTAAAAAATATATTGACAGAAATGTTAAAAAATGCAAATGATTAAATAAAAACTGGAGGGGAAAAATGTTTGATTTTCCAAGAATAAAAAGACTGCCTCCCTATGTATTTGCTGTTGTGAATCAACTGAAAATGGAGTTAAGACGAAAAGGTGAAGATATTATAGATCTCGGCATGGGGAATCCTGATTTAGCTACACCAAAACATATAGTTGATAAACTCTGCGAGGCGGCAAAACTTGCAAAAAATCACAGATACTCAGCCAGCAGAGGGATTACTCAACTAAGATGTGCAATTTCTGAGTGGTATAAGAGAAGATTTGATGTCGACATAGACCCTGAAACTGAAGCTGTTGTTACAATCGGTTCTAAAGAGGGATTGAGTCATTTATTGCTTGCGGCAATACAACCAGGTGATGTTGTGCTTACTCCCTCTCCTGCATATCCAATTCACCCCTATGGTGCAATTATTGCGGGCGGAGATATTAGAACATTTAATATATGCCCGTGTACGGACTTTTTTTATGAGTTGGAACAGGTATATAAAAACTCATGGCCCAGACCAAAAATTTTAATAATTAACTTTCCACACAATCCGACAACAGCGGTAGTTGAAAATCTTGACTTCTTTAGAAAAGTTGTTGATTTTGCAAAGGAAAACAATATTATGGTTATTCATGACCTTGCATATGCTGATCTTGTTTTTGATGATTACAAAGCGCCAAGCTTTCTACAGGTTCCAGGAGCAAAGGATGTTGGAGTTGAGTTTTTCTCCATGACAAAGAGCTACTCAATGGCTGGCTGGAGAGTCGGCTTCTGCGTTGGAAATAAAGAGATTGTTGGAGCGCTAACAAAGATAAAAAGCTATCTTGATTATGGCATGTTTCAACCAATTCAGATTGCATCAATTGTTGCATTGAGAGGTCCTCAGGATTGTGTTGAAGAAATGAGAAAAACCTATGAACGAAGAAGAGATGTGCTCATCAGAGGACTTAATCAGGCTGGTTGGAAGATTGAACCCCCAAAAGCAACTATGTTTGTATGGGCAGAGATTCCAGAACCATTTAAAAAAATGGGATCACTTGAATTTTCAAAGTTTTTGATAAATGAAGCAAAGGTTGCGGTTTCTCCTGGAATTGGATTTGGCGAAGGTGGAGAAGGCTTTGTAAGAATTGCTCTTGTTGAAAATGAGCATAGAATCAGACAGGCAGTTAAGGGAATTAAAAAAGCACTAAATCTTGTACCTTCAGTAAAAAAAATAAGAAAAGTTAGTTAAAGGTAAAATATGAAACAGGTCAGAATTGGAATAATTGGATTTGGAACAGTTGGAACAGGAACAATAAAAATCCTTCTCAATCAGAGAGAGCTTATAAAAAAAAGAACAGGTATAGACCTGATTTTAAAAAAAGTTGCTGATAAAGACATTGAAAAACCAAGAGAGATAACTCTTTCAAAAGAAATTCTAACAACAGACGCAATGGAACTTATTAAAAATCCTGAGATCGATATAGTTGTCGAGCTTATTGGAGGAATTCATCCGGCAAAAGATTTTATCATTGAAGCATTCAGAAATGGCAAACATGTTGTTACAGCTAACAAGGCGCTTTTAGCGGAGGAAGGTAATGATATATTTCTGGAAGCCAGACAGAAAGGTGTCAAGCTTGGCTTTGAAGCTTCTGTAGGTGGAGGAATACCAATAATTAAAGTGATGAGAGAAGGTCTTGTTGCAAATAAAATGCTTGCAATTTATGGAATAATAAATGGCACAACAAACTATATTTTTACAAAAATGACCGATGAAAAAATAGATTTTCAGGATGCTCTCAGACAGGCTCAGGATCTTGGGTATGCAGAAGCTGATCCAACGCTTGATATTGAAGGGATAGACTCAGCTCATAAGCTTACAATTTTAGCCTCCCTTGCCTATGGAATTCCATTGAGTTTCAATAAAGTCTATTGCGAGGGTATAACTAAAATAACTGCTCAGGATATAGCCTTTGCAGGAGAGTTTGGTTACAAAATCAAGCTTCTTGCAATAACCAAAATTCTCGATGGAGAGATTGAACTCAGAGTTCATCCAACAATGATTCCAGATAACTATTTAATCTCAAAAGTTGATGGCGTTTTCAATGCCATATATGTTGAAGGTGATAGTGTTGGACCAACTCTTTACTATGGAAGAGGAGCTGGCAGTATGCCAACAGGTTCAGCGGTTGTGGCAGATATAGTTGATATTGCAAAGGGTTCTGAAACTTTACCTTTTGATTTTTCAGAGAAGTATAATATTAAACCAGTTCAAGAAATCGAAAGCAGATATTATTTCAGGTTTACAGCTCTTGACAGTCCTGGAGTGCTTTCAAAAATTTCAGGAGTTTTTGGACGACACAATATAAGTATTGCATCAGTTATTCAAAAAGGGCGGTCAAAAGCTGGTGCTGTTCCTCTTGTGATTTTAACTCATAAAGCCAGAGAAAATGATGTGCTGGATGCAGTTGATAAAATAGACAAATTACCTGTTGTTGCAGGGAAAAGTGTATTTATAAGAGTTGAGGGAGAGGAATACTAATTTTTTGAGATATCAAAGACATATTATACTTCCTCAGATTGGTCTTGAAGGTCAGGAAAAATTAAAAAATTCAAAGGTTTTAATTGTAGGTGCAGGCGGTCTTGGAAGTGCTGTTTCTTATTATCTTACAGCGTCAGGGGTTGGCCACATTGGTATAGTTGATCCTGACACAGTTGAAATAAGTAATCTTCAAAGACAAATTCTTCATAATGAAGAGCGGATTGGAATGCCAAAGGCTATATCAGCCATGATAAGCCTTAAAAAACTTAACAGTGAAGTGGAAGTACTTCCATATCCAGATGAGATTAATTATAAAAATGCTCCAGATATAATCAAATTATATGACCTTGTTGTTGCCTGCCCTGATAATTTCAGTACCAGACTTATCTTAAATGACATCTGTTTAAAACTGCTTAAACCATTGGTGATGGGAGCTGTCGCAAAATTCGAAGGACATGTTTTTGATATAATACCCCCCTATGGCCCATGCTATAGATGCATATTTAATGAGGCAAAAGATGATATAGGGCAGGAGGGTATTCTATCTCCTGTTGCCGGTGTAATCGGAGCTCTTCAGGCTGTTGAGTCAATCAAGCTCTTGCTTAAAATAGGTAAGCCAATTCATGAAAGAATGATCATTTATGATGCTTTAAAGGGATTTTTCAGGGAAGTGAAATTTGTAAAAAATCCAGCCTGTGAAATATGTCAAAAAAATGAAGATTAAAAAAGAAACCTATAATGAAATGATAGAGCATTGCAGAAATTGTTTACCATATGAGGCATGTGGAATTCTTGCGGGCAAGGACAATCTGGCCAGTATTATTTATAAGATAAAAAATGTTGAAATCTCGTCCATCAGTTACTTTATGGAACCAACTGAACAACTTAAGGCAATGAAAGATATAAGAAATAAGGGAATGGACATGATGGCTATATTTCACAGTCATCCTTATGGTTATGCCTATCCATCTCACAAGGACATAGAGCTTGTTTTTTATGATGTTTACTATTTGATAGTTGCTTTTGAACCAGAGTTTGAAGTGAAATGTTTTAAGATAGAAAATAGAAATATTAACGAAAAAAAGTTAATTATCAAGTGATATGAAAATAAAAATAATTCACATTTTATTATTTAGTTCTCTTTTTTTTATCGGTGTTATTGGTGGTTATATATACTGGCTTTTTTCAGATCTGCCCGATATAAAAGCATTGGAGGGATACAGACCAAGTGAATCTTCCATTGTATATTCATCTGATGGTCAGGTTCTTACAGAGTTTTTCTATGAAAGAAGAACATTTGTTCCCTATTATGAAATACCTGATATTATTAAACAAGCATTTATTGCTGCAGAGGATGTGAGATTTTACAAACATCCTGGCGTTGATGTTATTGGAATCTTGCGTGCCCTTTATAGAGATATAAAATCACGAAGCATTGTCGAAGGTGGAAGCACAATTACACAGCAGCTTGCAAAAATGCTTTTCCTTAATCCTGAACGAAGCATAACGAGAAAATTAAAAGAAGCATTGCTTTCAATGCAGATTGAGAAAAAGTATACAAAGGATGAAATACTCGGACTTTATCTGAATCAGGCTTACTTTGGTAACAGAGCATATGGAATAGCAGCTGCTGCTGAAACTTATTTCGGAAAATCCTTTAAAGAGCTTAAAATATCAGAAATTGCCCTTCTTGCATCCCTGCCAAAAGCTCCATCAGCTTATAATCCTTTTAAAAAACCTGATATAGTATTAAAACGAAGAAACATAATTTTACGAAAAATGCTTGAAGAGGGATTTATTACAAAGGAACAATACAATGAATCACTGAAAGAACCTCTGCCAGAACATCCTCACTGGAGAAAGTTCGAAGCTCCATATTTTGTTGAGGTGTTGAGGCAGGAACTTGAATCAAAATATGGAGACAGGCTTTACAAAGATGGATTAAGAATTTATGCAACAATTGATTATAACCTTCAAAAGAAAGCAGAGGAAGCTGTAACCAAAGGACTTGCTGAAATTCATAAAAGGACAAAACCTCAGGTTCAGGCAGCGTTAATTGCAATGGAACTTAAAACCGGTTATGTGAAAGCCCTTGTTGGAGGGAATGACTTCTGGGAAACTCAGTATAACAGAGTTTTTTCTCTGCGTCAGCCTGGTAGTGCTTTTAAGCCTTTTGTTTACGCTGTTGCTCTTATGGAGGGCTACAGCCCTGATGATTTAATTCTTGATACACCTGTGTCTTTTCCAGGGGCCACAGCTAATAAAATATGGAGTCCTAGAAACTATAATAACGAATACTATGGAGAAGTTTCACTTCGCACAGCAATTGCTCGTTCTCTGAATGCTGCAACTGTGAGACTTGCCTCTCAGGTGGGAATAAAAAAAGTGGTTGAATTTGCTGAACAATGCGGACTCAGCACAAAAATTTACCCATATCTTTCAACTGCGCTCGGAGCTTCTGATATAAAACCAATAGAACTCACCCAGTCTTATTCAGTTTTTGCAACAGGAAAAAAAATAAAACCAATTTTTTATGAAAAAATTATAGATCACAATGGTGTTGTAATCGAAGAAAACAAGCCAGAAGCTGAAACTATTCTGTCTGAAGAAATTGTTGAATCAATGCGTGAATTATTAAGGGAAGTTGTTTTATCAGGAACAGCACAAAGGGCAAAAGAACTGGATAGAGAAATCTATGGAAAAACAGGAACAACCAATGATTTTTCAGATGCATGGTTTGTTGGTTTTGACAATGACTTACTTGTGAGTGTATGGGTTGGAAGAGATAATCATAAACCAATTGGTCCAAAAGAAGCTGGATCACGGACTGCACTTCCCATATGGATTGATTTTATGAAAGACGTGTATCCTCCTGAAGTTCTGAAGTAGTAATGTTAAAATAAACAATGGGTAAAATAATAACAATAGTTAATCAAAAAGGTGGGGTTGGTAAAACAACAACAGCTTTAAATCTTGGAGCCTGTCTCAGCATTGAAGGGAAAAAAGTTCTTCTTGTTGATTCAGATCCGCAGGGAAATCTCTCAACAGGAGCAGGCATAGAAAGGTCAGAACTTGAGTCCAGCCTTTATGACCTTTTTTTAGACTCTGCATCTATAGATTCAGTTATCACTAAAACAGCTTTTGAAAATTTATGGATAATTCCATCAACAATAGACCTGGTTGGAGTTGAAGTTGAGCTCATACAGAAAGAAACACGAGAGTTTCTTTTAAGAAATATTTTAGTTCCAGTAGTTTCAGATTTTGATTATATTTTAATTGATGCGCCACCGTCTTTAGGACTTTTAACGCTTAACTGTCTTGTATCTGCAACCTCCATTCTCATTCCCGTGCAATGTGAGTATTATGCACTGGAAGGACTTGGATTACTTATAAAAACATTTGAACTTGTTAAAACCAAGCTGAATCCTCAACTTCAAATTCAAGGCATTCTTCTTACAATGTTTGACAGCAGAAACACGCTTTCGAAACAGGTTGCAGAGGAAGTAAGACGATTTTTCGGTAAAAAAGTTTATAATACAGTGATACCAAGAAATATTACTCTGGCAGAGGCTCCAAGTCATGGAAAACCAGCTGTTTTCTATGATATAAGGTCAAAAGGATCGCAGAGTTATTTAAGTTTTGCCATGGAGTTTTTAAATGAAGAAAGCACTCGGTAAAGGGCTGGATGCATTAATTCCCAAAAAAGAAGACACTCTTATTGAGATTGAGATAGAACGAATACTTCCTGGTACATCTCAGCCAAGAACAGGTTTTAATGAGGGGTCATTAAAAGAGCTTGCACAATCAATTAAAGAGAAGGGAATTATACAGCCCATTGTTGTCTCAAGAGTTGGCGATGGAACATTCAGGATAATCGCTGGAGAACGTAGATGGAAGGCAGCTAAAATTGCAGGGCTTGAAAAAATTCCCGCTGTCATCAAAGATGTCTCCCCTAGAGAGGCAGTTGAGATCGCACTTATTGAAAATATTCAAAGAGAAGATCTTGACCCTGTAGAAACTGCTTCAGCTTTTGAAAGACTTCTAAGAGAGTTCGACATAACTCAGGAGGAGTTATCAAAAAGAGTTGGAAAGGACAGGGCTACAATTGCAAATTATTTGAGGATACTTAAACTTCCTGAGGAAGCAAGAGAATATCTAAAAAATGGTAGTCTAACAGTCGGTCATGCAAAAGCGATACTGTCCATTGAAGACCCTCAAAAGCAACTTGAAGCTGCCAAAGTAGTGATAAAAAAATCTTTATCAGTCAGACAGACTGAGGAACTTGTAAAAAGAATGAGCAAACCTCAGGCAGTAAAAGCAAATACAGAGATTCCTGAGATCAAAGATCTTGAAGACAAGCTGATAAGTGAACTCGGAGCAAAGGTGAAAATTCTTCATAAAGGCAAAAAAGGCAAACTCGAGATATTTTACAACTCCCTTGATGAACTTGATGGGATACTGCAGAGGATATTCAAAAAATCTTTCCTGGATTCATAACTTCCTTTGGATCAAATACTCTTTTGATTGCTTTCATAAGTTCAAGATGCTGTCTTGTTAACTGTATTTCAATATATGGCTTTTTTGTTATCCCAATGCCATGTTCTCCTGAAATAGCTCCTTCAAAACCAACTGTTAGCTCAAATATTTTTTTTGCAATCTCAAAGCCTTTCTGCCGATATTCCTCATCACCTTTGGTTACCAAAATATTTACATGAATATTGCCATCTCCTGCATGGCCAAAAGAAATAATCGGAATTCCAGAATTTTGAGAAAGTTCTTTAATACTTAAAAGCATTCTGGGAAGATTATCAATGGGAACAGTAATATCAATGTTGATTTTTTCTTTATCTTTCATCTTTAAAATGCATGGAGAAATACTTCGTCTTGCATGCCATAAGTTTTCCTTTGAATAGTAGTCTGTTGCAATCTGAGTTTCTCCTCTAAATTTTCTTGCTATATCAACTATTTTCTCAGCCTGCCTTTTAATTGAAGTGAGTTCTCCATCAACTTCAACAAGAAGTAGTGCCTCCACATCTGCTGGTAACCCGAATTCTCTATTTTCTTCAATCATCCGAAGACATAAACTGTCGAGGAACTCAAGAGTTCTTGGGATAATTCCTGTTCCGATAGTTTTTGCAATAAACTCTCCTGCATCCAAAAGATTTTTAAAACTTATAAGAAGCGTGATGACCTCTTCAGGTTGTGGCAGAACTCTGAGACTTACCTTTGAAATTATGCCAAGTGTTCCCTCTGAACCAATAAAAAGCTCTTTTATTTCATATCCTACAACCCTCTTAACAGTTTTTCCACCTAAACTAAGCACATTGCCGTTTGAAAGGATAACCTCGAGCTCCATTACATAGTTTCTTGTAACACCATATTTTATAGCTCGTGGACCACCTGCATTTGTTGAAACATTTCCACCAATTGTGCAGTACTCAAGGGATGCAGGGTCAGGTGGATAAAAAAGTTCATGAATTAAGAGTTCCTTCTGGAGATCTCCGTTTATCACTCCGGGCTCAACAGTTGCAATAAGGTTTCGAGTATTTATATCAACTACATTGTTCATTCTTTCAAGACTGATAACAATGCTTCTTGAATTAACAGGAATAGTTCCTCCTGCCATACCTGTTCCAGCACCTCTTGGAACAATTTTTAAACCCCTGTTTATTGCCCATTTTACAATTCTGACAATTTCTTCTGTATTTTTAGGCCAGGCAACAACTTCTGGAATTGTGCCCTTTCCATATGAAGCATCATAGCTGTAACAGACCAAATCTTCTTTTTCATCTGAAATATCAATACCATTAATTAAATTCAAATCTTTCACAAATATACCTCTGCTTCACGTAATCCAAGAGAAATCACAGTTGATACCCCTTCCTCCTGCATCGTAACTCCATATATGTAATCTGCCAGTTCCATCATGAGTTTATTATGAGTAATAACCAGAAACTGAGTTTTATTGCTCAATGCTTTTATCATATTCCGGCATCTCAAAGTGTTTGGGTCATCAAGTGGTGAATCTATTTCATCGAGAATGCATACTGGAGAAGGACGAATTGAAAGACAGGCAAATATAAAAGCCAGTGCTGTAAGAGTTTTCTCTCCACCTGAAATAAGATTTATATTATTGGTTTTTTTGCCAGGCAGTTGAACCTGTATCTCAATCTCTGACTCAAGAATATTGTTTTCATCAGTAAGAACCAGGTCTGCTTTTCCGCCACCAAAAAGTTCACTAAACAGGCTATTAAATTTCTCTTTGAGCAAACTGAATGTTTGTCTCAGGGTTTTTCTTGTAAGTGAATTAATCTTCTTTATTGCTTCCTCAAGCTCCTCAATTGATGTCATGATATCTTTTTGCTGGATAATTAAAAAATCATATCTTTCTTTTACTTCTTCATACTCTCTCAAAATTTCAACATCTACAGGTCCTATTTCTTTAAGTTGAAGCGCAAGATGAGTAATTTTTTGTTTGATTGCTTGAAGATCTTCTGCTGGTTCAATATCTTCCTTAAGAATATCAATCCCGTAACGGTTATAAATCTCATTCCAGAGGTTTTCAAGTTTCAATTTTGTCTCTCCCACAATAGCTTTCTTTTCACCTGTTATTGTTGTAAGACTCTGTAATTCCTGGTTCAACTTCTGATAATCCTTATCAAGCTGATTGAGAGAATTTTTATTATTGTTAAACTCTGTCAGAAGAGTTGCCTTTTGTTCTGTTAGCCTTTGTATTTGTTCAGAAACAGTTGCAATTTGGCTGCTTTTTTCTTTTATTTCTACTTCAATTTGACTAATTCTTTTAGTGTTTTGTTCAATCTCATTTTGATTCCTTTTTTTTGTATTAGAATTTTTTTTTACCTCTTCATTAAGTCTGTCTATTTCACTTTTTTTGGCATTGAGTCTCTCTTTTATTGTGGACATACTCACTCTCTTCTGTGACAACTCTTCTTTTATTGCATTATGAATGTTGGATGTCTCCGCCTGAAGATTTTTCAATTTTTCAATTTTTTCTTCGACATCAGCAATAGAATATGATATATACTCAATTTCTGACTGAGTCTTTGTTATTAATTCTTTATTCTGCTCAATCTCATTATTTAAAGCTTTTTCTTCGTTTTCCATGTATGTGATTTTCTTTTTTGTTGATTCTATCTCATTAAGACAATTTCTGTATCTGGCTTCTGTATGGATAATTTCTGTCCTGATTTGCGAAATTTTTTCTCTTTTGTTTTCAAGTTGTTTTATGAGTTCCTGTTTTTTAATCTTAATTTTTTCAATATCATTTCCGATGCTTTCAATTTGATAGAATATATCTAATTTTTCTCTATTTAGTTCTTCAAGCATTCTTTTTTTTACAAGAATACTTTCTCCTTTGCCTGTTTTAATAAACCCTTCTGCAAAAAGCACTTCACCGTTCATTGTAATAAAAGAAGCATGCGGTAAAAATTTTTTAAGCTGTATAGCCTCTTTAAGGTCTTCAACAATCAAAACATTATCGAAAAAATTTTTGCTTATTCCATTTTCCTTGATTTTTACAAATTCCTTCAGATACTTTAATGGTCTTTCTGTCAGCATAAAATCATTAGAGCTGACAGTACCCTGAGAAATATTTTTCAGAAAAAAAATTTTTTTATTTCCTGTATCTTTGATTTCATCAATATTATCAACTACTATTGCTCTGAGTTTTTCATCAAAAAAACTCTCA
Organism: Thermodesulfovibrio thiophilus DSM 17215; assembly: GCF_000423865.1. Classification (NCBI taxonomy): domain Bacteria; kingdom Pseudomonadati; phylum Nitrospirota; class Thermodesulfovibrionia; order Thermodesulfovibrionales; family Thermodesulfovibrionaceae; genus Thermodesulfovibrio; species Thermodesulfovibrio thiophilus. The sequence goes on along the minus strand of NZ_AUIU01000015.1, from coordinate 82,405 downwards.
ATTAATTCCTCCATATCAGGAGTTACATCTATACATTCAAAAAAAAGTTTACATGTTCTGTCCTCTTCCCATATTTCTGACTCAAGTGCCTGTATTTTGCCATTTATAACAGCTTCAAACTGCTTTTTCTCAATAAGCAACTGTGCTTTTTCTTCCAATTCCTTTTCTAAACCTATTATCTCTTGCTTTAGTTTGTCCATTTCTGAAGTTTCTGTTTGAAAATTTATGTTAAGACTCTGAATTTTTTCATTCCTCGCTTTAAGTTCTTTTTCAAAGGATATAACTTTTAGTTTTGTTTCTTTAATTTTTTGTTTGAGAATATTAGTTCTATTCTGTGCATTTTCAAAGGATTTTTTTATTGACTGATAGTGGTTTTTTTTATTTACAAGTTCAGTAGAAAGATTGAAAAGATTTTTTCTATCTTTTTCTAACTCTATCTCAACTTTTTCTAATTCTTTCTGAGACTCTAAAATTGTTTGTTCCTTATCAATTATTTCTTTTTGAAATACAGTTATGCTTCCCTCTATTTCACTACAAAGAGCTATAGAATCATTAAGTTGCTGTTGTATTTTTTCTATTTCAATACTCAATGTGGAGTTTTCTTCTGTCAGCCTTACAATCTGCTCTCTTTTATTTTGTAGCTCCATGGAACAAAGAGCGATTTCTTTTTCTAATTTCGCCTTTTCAACTTCAAATTGCCTTATCTGTCTGTCAACATCCTGGATGGAGATTTCCATTACTGATATCTGATTTTTTTGCTGACTGATACTTCTTATAATTTTTTCAATTTTATCTTTAAGTTGTGCATGTTTCATTTCAAGGCTTTCAATTTCAGCATTGAAATTATTTAATTCATCAACAAAGCAGAGGGTTTCTTTTTTTGAAGCTCTTAGCTCTAAGTTTTTCAACTCTCCTGATATTTTCTTATACTTTTCAGCTTTTTTTGCCTGCCTTTCAAGCAAAGAAAGCTGTTTTCTGATTTCTCCGATAATGTCTTCAAGCCTCTGCAAGTTCTCTTTCGACGATTGTAGCTTTGTCTCAGCTTCTGTCTTTTTTAATTTATATATCGAAATTCCAGCACACTCTTCAAGAAGAGCCTTTCTCTGAGCAGGTCTTGTAAGAAGTTCATTTATTTTTATCTGATCAATTATTGCATATGTCCTTATATCAACTCCTTCAGAAACAAAAATTTCTTTTATATCTTTAAGACGAGAATGTTTTTCATTAATAATAAAATATGATTCCCCTGTTCTATAAAATCTTCTCTTTATTTCGATTTGTTCTTTTTCAGGTTCATTCCCATTTTCTGACTTCTTTTGAGTATCCAAAAGAATGCTCACTTCAGCTATACCTTTTTCTCTTTTTGACGCTGAACCCTGAAAAATTACTTCTTCCATCTTTTCTCCTCTAAGGGTTCTGGGATTATGCTCTCCAAGAATCCATCTGAAGGCATCAACAATATTGCTTTTACCCGCTCCATTTGGTCCTACAAAGCAGGTTATTCCTTCATGTATCTCTATTTTCGTTCTTTCAGGAAAAGATTTAAAGCCGTTAAGCTCGATCCATCTTATCTGCATTTTAGTATTTTATCTTATTTTTCATTTAAAAGCTTTAATGTTAGCATAAATTTTTTTTATTTGACCAAAGAACTATAACTATTTTACTGTGTATAGACATTAAAATTTATGGTATAATTTTAAAAAATCACAAGCAGGAGGAAGCTATGACGAAGAAGTATGAAACACCTTTATTGGATGAGCTTGAAAAGGGTCCTTTCCCGAGTTTCGTCACTGAAATCAAAAAAGCAGCTGCTAAAAATTCAATGGCTGCAGATGAACTTGGTCAGTTAGAAAAAAGTTTTAGAGACAAAGTAACCTACTGGAAGCATGGAGGAATTGTTGGTGTCAGAGGATACGGTGGAGGAGTTATTGGAAGATACTCACAATTAGCAGATGAGTTTCCAGGAGTTGCTCACTTTCACACAGTTCGTGTAAATCAGCCATCAGGATTATTTTATACTTCTGAGACAATCAGATTTATATGCGATCTATGGGACAAATATGGAAGCGGTCTGACAAACTTCCATGGTTCAACAGGTGATATGGTTTTATTGGGAACAGTAACTGAAAATCTTGAACCTATTGCCACAGTTTTAAGCATTAATGGGTTTGATCTTGGCGGTTCAGGTTCTGCAATGAGAACTCCAAGCTGTTGTCTTGGCCCGGCAAGATGTGAATGGTCAATGATTGATACTCTTGATATTACATATGAGTTAACTCAGGAATTTCAGGACGAGCTTCACAGACCTCAATTTCCATATAAATTTAAATTTAAAATAGTTGGTTGTCCTGTTGATTGTAATGCTTCAATAGCCCGTGCAGACTGTTCTGTTATTGGAACATGGAGAGGAACAATTGAGATAGATCAGGATGCAGTAAAAGACTATGCTAAAAAAGGCATGAACATTCAGGAAGAAATAGTAAATATGTGCCCTGGACAGTGTATAAGTTATAATGAAAATGGCCTTAAAATAAATAATTCAGACTGCCTACGTTGTATGCACTGCATAACCAGAATGCCTCATGCATTAAGACCAAATGGCGAGAAAGGTGCGACTATACTTATTGGTTCAAAAGCACCTTTTGTTATAGGCGCTACACTATCATGGGTAATAGTTCCATTTATGAAAATGGAGCCTCCTTATGATGAATTGAAAGACCTGACAAGAAAAATGTGGGATTGGTGGAATGAATATGGAAAGAACAGAGAAAGAATTGGAGAACTTATAATTCGCCGTGGAATGAGAGAATTCCTTGAAGTATGCGGACTTGAGCCAACACCTGAGATAGTTAAAGAACCAAGAAGAGATCCATTCTGGTTCTGGACAGAAGAAGATCTATCCAAGAAGCCATGGGAAACTTATATAAAATAACGAGAATAAAAGGAGGAAAAAATTATGCCTTATGTAATTCCTGATGTAGTTGATGTAAAACAAAGAAAAACAGATATAGGATGTCCACATTATAAGAATTTTTTACCACCGGTAATTCAGAAAAACTATGGTGACTGGAAAACGCATGAAATATTAAGCCCTGGCTTAATGGTTCATATAGCAAATTCTGGAGATAAAATCTGGACAGTAAGAGTTGCATCTCCAAGGATTCTAAGCACGGTTACATTAAGAGAGATTGCAGATATTGCTGAGAAGTACTGTGGTGGATATTTCAGATTTACGACAAGAAATAATATAGAATTTCTTGTTTCTGATGAAAGTAAAGTTCAGCCTCTAATTGATGAACTTAAAGCTAAAAAATACATGATAGGTGGAATTGGTTCAAGAATAAGCAATATTGTCCATACTCAGGGATGGGTTCACTGTCATTCTGCAGCAGTTGATGCTTCTGGATTGGTTAAATCTTTGATGGATGAACTTGCTGATTACTTTACAACAAAAGAAACACCAAATAAAGTAAGACTTGCTGTTGCATGCTGTACAAATATGTGTGGTGCAGTTCACTGCTCAGATATAGCTTTTGTTGGAATTCACAGAAAGCTTCCAAGAATAGACCATGATACTTTTAAAAACGTCTGTGAGCTTCCAACTACAATGGCTGCCTGCCCAACAGCAGCAATAACACCTGATCCAGCAAAAAAATCAGTTAAAATTAATCCTGAGAAATGTATGTACTGTGGTAACTGCTTTTCAGTATGCCCTGCATTGGAAATTGCTGACCCAGAGAATGACGGAGTTGCAATAGTGGTGGGTGGAAAGGTTGGTAACCTTAGAAGTCATCCAAAATTTTCTAAACTTGCTATTCCATATTTACCAAATAATCCACCAAGATGGCCAGAAGTTGTCAAGGCAACAAAGATAATTCTTGATGCCTATATTGCAGGTGCTAGGAAGCATGAAAGAGTTGGTGAATGGATAGAGAGAATTGGGTGGGAGAAATTCTTTGCTGTAACAGGATTGCCATTTACATTCCAGCATATTGATGACTGGACAATTGCAAGAGAAACATTCAGAACTACAACACAGTTTAAATGGGTTAAATAATTAAGAATAAAATAAGGAGGGTATGTATTACCCTCCTTATTAATTTTTTATGAAAGGAGAGTTTTTAAATGGACAAAGAGGAGCTTAAAAAACAGATTTATAATCTTATAAAAGAATCCGCAGGTAAAAAGAAATACAAACAAAATGATATTATTAAACATTTCAGGCAGCAGGGATTAGCTGATGCTCAGATAAAAGAAGCAATCAGAGAACTCATTGACGCGGGAGACTTAATTTATACATACTTCGGTGGAAGTTACATAGAACTTGGAGAAAAACGCCAAGGCGCTTAATAAAGTTGTATTACAGCTATCTTAATAAAAAAGGAGGATTAAAATCCTCCTTTTTTATTATTTTTTAAGTTTGCTATAATTTACTCATGAATAAATTAAGTAATCTTGCAACAGAGATTGTCAAAAAATTATCAGAAAAAAATAAAACTCTTTCAATAGCTGAATCCTGTACAGGAGGCCTTATAAGTTCCACAATTACAGATGTTCCAGGAGCAAGTAAAGTTTTTAGTGGTGGAGTTGTTGTTTACGCCACAGAAATGAAAAAAAAGATTTTAAACATCAACGAAGAAGTCTTCAAATATGGAGTAATTTCACTTCAAATGGCTGAAGCTATGTCTAATTCAATAAAACATCTTACAGGCTCTGACTACTCAATTGCAACAACTGGAAATTTAGGTCCTGACACAATGGAGGGAAAACCAAAGGGACTTATTTACATAGCTGTTGCAACGCTAAAACAAAATTATACCATAGAATTAAATCTTGATAACGATAGACTTTCAAACAAAAAAGAAGCTACATTTAATGCATTGAAACTTCTTGAAAAAGTTTTATAGATGAAAGAAATTCCTGAAGAAATAAAAAAAGAGATTGAAAAGCTTGTCAAAGAGCTAAACTATCATAACTATCGCTATTATGTTCTCGATAGCCCTGTTATCTCAGATGAAGAGTATGATATGATGCTAAGAAGACTCAAAGAACTTGAGGAACAATGGGGGTATATACTCCCTGACTCGCCAACACAGAGAGTTGGAGCATCACCTTCAGAGAAATTTGAAAAGGTGGAACATCGTGAACCGATGCTTTCTCTTGATAATGCTTTTTCCATTGAAGAACTAAGAGAGTTTGACGCAAGGATAAAACGTCTTCTCGGAACAAATGAGTCTATTGAATACACTGTTGAACCCAAATATGATGGCCTTGCAGTTGAACTTTCCTACAAAAATGGAGTTTTTTTTAAAGCGGGTACTCGTGGTGATGGATATGTCGGTGAAGACATTACTCAGAACATTAAAACGATAAAAGCAATTCCATTGAGAATTGAAGGAGTGGATAAAGTTCCTGATGAGATTGACATAAGAGGCGAAGTTTACATGAATATTGATGAGTTTGAAAGGATAAATAAAGAACGACAGGAACGCGGAGAGCCTGTTTTTGCAAACCCGAGAAATGCAGCATCAGGCTCCGTGCGTCAACTTGATCCTTCTATCACAGCCAGAAGAAAACTTCATATGGCATGCTATGGAATTGGTTACTATTCTGGAATAGAAATTAAATCTCAGTTTGATTTTATAGAATGGCTACGTAAAGCACGATTTCCTATTCCAGCATATATTAAAATTGCAAGAGGAGTTGATGAAGTAATAAATGCCATAAAAGAACTTGAAAGAATACGTCAGACATATCCTTTTGAAACTGATGGAGCAGTTGTTAAAGTCAACGATTTTGAGCTTCAGAAGCGTCTCGGAACAAAAACAAGAGAGCCAAGATGGGCCATTGCCTATAAATACCCGGCACACCAGGGTATCACAAGACTTATTAATATTTTATCCAGTGTTGGACGAACAGGAGTTATAACACCTGTTGCAATTCTTGAGCCTGTAAGAATTGGCGGAGTCACTGTATCAAAGTCTACACTTCACAACTGGGATGAGATAAAAAGAAAGAATATCAAAATTGGAGACTACGTCATTGTTGAAAGAGCAGGTGAAGTAATTCCACATATAATCGGAGTTGTTATTGATCGTAGAACAGGCAATGAAACTGAACCGGAGGCTCCAGCACACTGCCCAATATGCGGGGCAAAGATCGTTAGAGAACCAGGTGAGGTTGCTCTTAAATGCATTAACCTTAACTGTCCTGCACAGGTTGAAGAACGTATAAAGCATTTTGCATCAAGAAGAGCAATGAATATTGAAGGATTAGGAGATAAAACAGTATCACTTCTTCATGAGAGAGGACTAATAAAAAATTTTGTAGATATTTATAAACTAAAACAGGATCACCTGAGAGATCTTCCAGGCTTTGCCGAACTTTCATCAAAAAAACTAATTGAAGCCATTGAGCGCAGCAAGAGAACAACTCTTGCCAGATTCATCTATGCTCTTGGAATCAGTCAGGTTGGCGAGTATGCTGCAAAACTTCTTGCTGAACATTTCAGAACAATTGAAGATCTGTACCATGTTAAGATGGAGCAACTTATTAAAATTCCACAGATTGGAGAAAAAACTGCCCGAGCAATTGAACAGTTCTTTAATAATGAAGAAAACCTTGAAGCTATTGATGAACTTAAACGAATGGGATTGACAGTTGAAAATCCAGATTATCAGGAAAAAGAAAAACCTTTGCCCATTAAGGGTCTTACTTTTGTTATAACAGGAACGCTTCCAAGACCAAGACATGAAGTTCAGGAAATAATTGAACAAGCAGGAGGAAGGGTGTCATCGTCTGTTTCTAGAAACACTGACTATCTTGTTGTCGGAGAAGACCCTGGCAGCAAACTAACAAAAGCGCAGGAACTTGGAGTAAAAACAGTCTCATTTGAAGAACTTCTGAAACTTATCAGGCAGGATTAATTTGTATAGAATAAAAATTCTCTATCCAGGTAAAACAAAAATCAGGTTTATTAAAGAAGGTATAGAACACTATTTTAAGCTACTATATGCCTATGCGAAAATTGATATCATCGAACTTAAAGAAGCACATGGAGAAAGACAAAAGGTCATACAGGAAGAATCGAAAACCATACTAAATAGAGTAAAAAATGAATTTATTCTTCTTCATGAATCCGGTCAATTATTTAATTCTATAGAGTTTGCAAAATTAATAAAAAATAAATCATTTCATCAATTTGTTATTGGTGGAACTTATGGAGTAAATGATGAAGTTTCTAATGCATCAGAATTAATAGTTTCCCTTTCACCATTAACATTTACTCACGAGCTGACAAGACTCATATTGCTTGAGCAGATTTACAGAGCAATGACAATTATTCATGGAAAAAGCTACCACTATTGAACTAAATATTCTCTACCAAGTGGCTTAGCCTCATCAATTAAAAGAATAGGAATATCTTCTCTCACTGGATAGTAAACATTGCATTTTATACAGACAAGCCTTTCTTTTTCCTGTTCATAAATTAAATCATTCTTGCATTTTGGACAAACTATAATTTCAAGCAATTCTTTATCAAGAGACATCTATAACCCTCCTTAACCTCTTAATCGCTTTTTCCTTACCTAAAATTTCTAAAACTTCGTATATTCCCGGACTTACAGTGCTTCCAGTTATTACAACTCTCACTGGTTGAGCTACTTGACCAAGCTTTAAATTTTTCTTATTCACCATGTCCATGAAGATCTTTTCAATATTTGGTTGAGTGAATTCATCAAGTGATGCAAGTTTCTCTGTAACCTCCTTAAGTATCGGAATTGAATCAGAGTTTATATACTTGGCTTTTGCCTTTAAATCAATATCAACATAATCAAGAAGATAATATCTCATAGCATGCGCAAGTTCTTGAAGGGTTCTACATCTTTCTTTGAGAGATTTTATGGCCTTACATGCCCAGCTTATATCTACTGATTCGTTTTCCTTTAAATACCCTTCTTTTATCAAAAAAGGTTTGACCTTTTCAAAAAGCATTGCTTCATCTGTAAGTTTGATATACTCACTGTTTAACCATAACAGTTTTTCAGGATTAAAAACGGCGTTTGCCTTTCCAACATTTTCCAGGCTGAAATATTTAATCAATTCCTCTCTTGTGAATATTTCCTGGTCACCATATGACCAACCCAGACGAACAAGATAATTAACAAGAGCCTCTGGAAGGTATCCCTCATCTCTGTAAGAAAGAACAGCCGTTGCTCCATGCCTTTTACTTAAACGTGATTTGTCAGCACCAAGAATCATTGGAATATGAGCAAAAGCAGGAAGTTCCATGCCAAGCGCATGATAAATATGGATCTGTTTTGGAGTGTTATTAAGGTGATCCTCTCCTCTTATTACATGAGTAATTTTCATATCAAAGTCATCAACAACAACGCAGAAATTGTATGTGGGAGTTCCATCACTTCTTAGAATTACAAGGTCTTCAATCTCGCTATTTTTAAATATTACCCTGCCTTTAACAAGATCATCCACATATGTCTCTCCTTCAAAGGGCATTTTAAACCGAATTGCAAATGGTTTATCAAGAACTTCTGTTAGACTTCGACATCTACGATCATATCTTGGAGTTTTGCCTTCTTTTAAAGCCCTTTGCCTTCTTTCTTCAAGCTCCTGAGGACTGCAGTAACAACGATATGCTTTGCCTTCTTCAAGAAGCTTATAAGCTATCTTCTGATATATTTCCATCCTATCAGTCTGTCTGAATGGTCCTTCATCCCAGTCAAGACCAAGCCATTTCAATGCCTCAATAATTGATTCAATATACTCTTCTGTTGAACGAGACCTGTCTGTATCTTCAATTCTCAAGATAAAGTTTCCATTGTTATGCCTTGCAAAAAGCCAGTTAAAAAGAGCAGTTCTTGCTCCTCCAATATGTAGATGTCCTGTTGGACTCGGTGCAAATCTAACTCTTACCACAATTCCTCCTGCTTTTATTCAATAATTAATCAAGAAATTAAAATATGTTTAATAACTTTAGTATATCACAGTAGTCTCAATTAATTAAGCAACGTAGCCTGCAAATACTAATAAATTTAGTTCATAACTTAATAGTACAACTAAACATCTGGCATATATCTTTCATAATAACGTGTTTGCTTAAAAATTCCTTCAAGGAAAATTTTTCCTATTAATAGAATGCTCTAATATTTATGATTTCTTAAATTTTTCAATAAATTATCATGATTAATTAATGGCATAAATATTGCTATTTTTAAATAGCATGTACAAAGGCATATACATATCGATGACTGGAATGATGATGAGGGAAAATGAACTTTCCTCTGTTGCAAACAATCTTGCAAACATCAACACTACAGGTTATAAAAGGCAGAGTTTTTCAAGCAAGCTTTATCCTCTTCTCTCAGGAAAACCCGCTGAGCTCAATGCTATTTATCATAATGCTCGTGCTCAGACATATTTTGGTGGACAGTATATTGATCTGTCTCAGGGTTCATTAAAGCAAACACGCAATCTTTTTGACTTTGCTATTCAGGGAGAGGGATTTTTTGCTGTAAGGCAAGGCAATCGCATTATATATACCAGAGAAGGTTCCTTTACAAAAGATAAAGAAAACTATCTAATTACACATGCTGGATTAAGGGTGCTTGATGAAAATAATAATCCAATAATACTTCCAATAGTTGATAAAGACAGAATTGAAGTAGGTCAAGATGGAAGTATTTTTGTTGATAACAACCTTGTTTCAAGACTAAAGCTCGTCAGGTTAAATAATGTAAAACATATCGGACAATCTCTTTATGAAGGACAAGAAGCAGGTCAGGCAACCGGACAAATTCTTCAGGGCTGGATAGAGAGTTCAAATATAAATCCAATGAATGAAATGGTTCAGATGATTCAGGCAATAAGAAATTTTGATTTAAGTCAAAGGCTAACTACTAATTTTGATCAACTTGCCCAGAGAGCTGTAAGTGAAATCGCAAGAATATAAAGGAGGCAAAAGATGTTAAGGTCACTTTTTACAGCAGCCACAGGAATGTATGCACAGCAGTTAAATCTTGATGTTATTTCTCATAATCTTGCAAATGTGAACACAACTGGCTACAAGAAAGGAAGAGCAGAGTTTCAGGACTTGCTCTATCAAAATGTTATTAATCCAGGTGCACCATCTGATGATGGAACTCAGTATCCAACAGGAATACAGGTTGGACTCGGTGTGAAACCTGTTGCAGTGGCAAAATTTTTTACACCTGGTGATTTAGTTAACACGAATAATGATCTTGATTGGGCTATTCAGGGAGATGGATTCTTTCAGACAACGCTGCCTGATGGAACAATCGCATATACAAGAGCAGGAAACTTTAGAATCGACAGAGATGGGAGGATTGTAACTAATGACGGTTATCCTCTTGAACCAAGCATCACTGTTCCAGAGGACGCAACAAAACTTACAGTTGGTGCTGACGGAACTGTTACAGTGCTTCAGCCTGGAACTGTTGCTCCAGTGGAAATTGGAAGAATTGAGCTTGCAAGATTTATTAATCCTGCAGGATTACAGGCAATTGGTAAAAATCTTTTTCTTGAAACAGATGCATCCGGAACACCTACAACAGGAACTCCGGGATTAGAAGGAAGAGGAACAATTGTTCAGGGTTTTTTAGAGATGTCAAATGTGAACATTGTTGAAGAACTTGCAAATATGATAATTGCCCAGAGAGCTTTTGATATTAATTCTAAAGCAGTGCAGACCTCTGATGAGATGTTACAGACCGTAGTAGCGCTTAAGAGGTAGCCATGAAATATTTTAATCTTTTTATTTTCACTATTTTATTATCACTGCTTTCAATCTCTACGTCGCTTGCTTTCGATACTTCTATATTGGCAAACATGCTTGCCAGAGAGATAAAAAAGTCAGCTATCAACAAGGAAGTTCGGGTTGACCAGATCAAATTTATTGCATTTCAACCTCAAGAAAGCTGTCTTCCAGAAGATTTAAAAATCAGGGAAATAAAAAGACCAAGCTCCGTTGAATTCACCTTTAACTGCAATAAAAGACAGTATAGAGCAATTGCAAATTATGACATTTTGACTGTTATTTACGTTGCTCAAAAACCTCTAAGAAGAGGTGATACAATTAATGAAGACGATATTATAGGAATAAAGCAACCTGTAAGTAGAATTCCTTTCGGAGCTATTACCAATAAAGAGCTCATAATTGGTAAAGTTTTAAAAAGAACTCTTGCTCAGGGATTAATTATTAAAGAGGAGCATCTTTACCCTGGAATACCTGTTAAAAGAGGTAGCAAGGTTAATGTAATAATAAATAAAGGACAGGTCACAATAATGACAGAAGGTGTTCTTAAATCTGACGCAATAGTTGGAAGCAATGCCCGAGTCCGATGCCTTCAAACTGGCAAGGAAATTGTTGGGAAGTTAGTGGATAAAGATAAAGTGAGGGTATCGCTATGAAAAAATTATTATTAATTTTGCCTGTCTTCATCATATTTCTGTCAGCATGTTCAGAGCTTAAAGAAGTAAGAGACATTAAAAATGCTGGAATGCCACCAAAGTATTATCCAGAACCTCCTCAACAAGTCGCATCTGAAGGCTCTTTGTGGAGAAATAGTGCTTCTCTTTACGAAGACAATAAAGCTCGGAGGGTAAATGATTTAGTTACAATCATAATAAATGAGAGCACATCTGCTCAAAAAACAGCCTCAACAAATGCATCGAGGAACTCTTCAACAAACTATGGTCTTGATACATTTCTTGGTATGAATACAGATTTTAACATTCAGACATGGCCGCTTATAAACGGACTTTACAGAGGAACAAATGTTTTTTCTCCAAATATAAAAGGTTCTGCACTGAGTGATTTTAAAGGAGATGCTGACACAGAAAGAGCAGGAAAGATTACAGGAACCATTACTGCCAAAGTAGTAGAAGTTTTACCTAATAAAAATCTTGTTATTGAATCACGTAAAGAGGTTATAGTTAACAATGAAAAGGAAATACTGGTGCTCAGAGGCATTATAAGACCTGATGACATAAGTCAGAGCAATACAATTTTGAGTCAGTATGTTGCTGATGCTCAAATATATCTTGTTGGTGAAGGTACTCTGGGAGATAAGCAATCACAGGGATGGCTTGTAAGATTACTTGATAAAATATGGCCCTTTTAAACGGAGGCTGAAAATGATTGATAAAATAATAAAATCTATTTTTAGTCCAATAAATCTTACAATCACGATACTGATCATACTGTTATTTACAACCTCAGCTTTTGCTGAGAGAATTAAGGATATTGCAAACTGGGCAGGAGTACGAGAAAACGAACTTGTTGGATTCGGACTTGTGGTTGGTTTAAATGGAACAGGAGATAAAGATGGGACATATTTTTACCAGCCCATTGTTAATATGATGAAGAGAATGGGTATTACACTTAATGCCAGAGATTTAAAAGGTAAAGTTAAAAATGTTGCTGCAGTTATGGTCACAGCAAAATTGCCAACCAATGTAAAACCAGGTTCAAAGATAGATGTTCAGGTTTCATCAATTGGTGATGCAAAAAGTCTTCAGGGAGGAACTCTTCTGATGACTCCTCTTACAGGTCCAGATGGAGAAGTATATGCATTAGCCCAGGGTCCAATTTCAATTGGTGGATTTATTGTTGCAGGTCGTGGTGCACGGGCAATAAAAAATCACCAAAACGCTGGTTCTATTCCTGAAGGAGCTATTGTTGAAAAAACTGTTCCAGTTAATCTGAATGCAAAAAATGAGCTTCAGCTTCTATTACAATTTCCTGATATAACTACTGCCACCACAGTAGCTGATAAAATAAATCAAACTTTTCAATCAGGTGTTGCAAAAGCTATAGATTCTTCAACAATTTCAGTTAATGTTCCACCAAGATATAGAGGAAGTGTTCTTGATTTTATGACTGAGGTTGAAAAAATTGACGTAGTCACAGATCAACCAGCTCGTGTTGTAATTAATGAAAGAACAGGTACTGTTGTTATCGGCTCTCATGTCAAGATTGCTTCCACAGCTCTAGCTCATGGAGGTTTAACAATTACAATAAAAGAAACACCAGAGGTAGTTCAACCGCCTCCTTTAGCTCCTGAAAGAGCAAGAACAGAGATAGTCCCAAGAACAGAGGTTACAGTTGAAGAAAAGAAAGCCTCTCTGGTTGAGGTAGAAGGCTCAACAGTTGGAGAGCTTGTTAATGCACTGAATACTCTTGGAGTTACACCAAAAGATTTAATATCCATACTTCAGGCACTTAAAACAGCAGGGGCTCTTAAGGCTGATTTAGTGATAATGTAGGGAGGACATTATGACACAAATAACTCTGTCGCCAGCAAAACAGGAAACTTCTCCTCAGATAAAAGAGCTATCAAAAAAGATAGAAACACTTTTTCTGAGTGAACTTTTAAAAGTAATGTTTGAAAGCACGTCTCTGGCTAAAGAAAAGACAACCTCCACTTATATGACTGCTGTTATTCCTGAAGTTGCACAGATGATGGCTGAAAGAGATTTAGGAATTGGAAAATTTTTAACACAAAATCCGGCTTTTTTTAATAACATAGCAAAGAATCAAAAAATTGAACTAAATCCCTCTCAATCTAATGAACAAAAAATTGAAAAACCTTCAAAATTATCTTTAAATTTATCATCAAAGTTTTCTTCTTTACCTATTTCTGGAAAAATCACGTCATCATTTGGATTGAGAATAGATCCCATAGATGGGAAAGTAAAACATCATAATGGAGTTGATATAGCTGTTCCTACAAAAACAAAAATAAAGCCTGTTTCGTCTGGAAAAGTTATTTATTCAGGGTACAGCAAGGGATATGGAAACTGCATTATAATAGAGCATGATGACGGACTTCAGACTGTTTATGCTCACAACTCAAAGAATCTTGTTAAAACTGGAGATACAGTTAGTCCTGATAAAACAATTGCTCTTTCAGGTTCAACTGGAAGGACCACAGGTCCTCATCTTCATTTTGAAGTTCGCAAAAATGGGAAACCTATAAACCCAATGGCTATGATAAATAATTTAGAAAAATCGTCGATTTCATAAATATAAACTATCAAAAAGGAGGTGTTTAAAATGATAGGAGGACCAGTAAGAATAGATGGAATTATACCAAATACGCAGATAGCTCCTGAAAAATCTCAAGGAAAGACATCTGAAAAAAGGGAAGAAGTCCTAACAAAAGACCAGGTTACAGTTTCTGAATCAGCAAAAAATATATCAAGACTTATGGTTGAAACAAGCAATATTCCAGATATAAGAGCAGATAAAGTTGAAGAGCTAAAAAATGCTATAAATTCAGGAACTTATGAAGTTAAAGGAAGCGAAGTTGCAGGGAAAATAATAAAGGAGGCGCTAATTGACAAGCTTGCATAAAGAGCTTGTGAACATTCTTGAAAAAGAAAAAGCTCTGCTTGGCAATCTGTACAGCATTGTTTCAGAAGAGAGAGACGCTATTGTTGGACTTAAATCTGCAGAGCTTGAAAGAATACTCAGAGATAAGGAACAGGCTCTTGTGAAACTGTCTTTGTGGGAGGAAGAAAGAGAGAAACTTCTTAAAAAACATGGACTGAATGGTAGCTGTCTTTCTGAAATTTTAAAAAATGCTGATAATGAGGAGTCTGATGAAATATCCCGGCTTCAAGAACTGTATAAGAATATGAAAACTCTGCTTTGTGCAATTGCTGAAATTCAGAAGATAAACGAACAACTCATTGATCGCTCAATTGTGCATATTGGAACAGCAGTGAAATTTCTTGAAAGTTTCGGGATAACTGCCAGACAGAACTTCTCCAAGGAGGTATAGAATGGGGCTTACAGCTCTTTTTGATATTGGAAAATCTGGAATATTAACCTATCAAAAGGCACTGGAAGTGACCTCTCACAATATAGCGAACGCAGCAACTGATGGATACACAAGACAAGATGTTATACTTCAAAATATTACATCAGGGATAGTAAGCACTTCAGGAGTTTCAGGTAGTGGAGTAAAGATTATAGATATTCAGAGAATGTATGACTCCTTTATAGATCTGCAGCTCAAGACTGAAAGTTCCAATCTTACATACTGGAATGTTTTTCAGAATGGGATGCTAACGCTTGAAAATATTTTCAATGAAGCCTCTGATGATTCAATGGGCAATTTAATAAATGACTTTTTTAATGCCTGGCAGGAACTCAGCCAAAATCCTTCAGGAACAACTGAACGGAATTTGCTCCTCGATAAAGCAGATTATCTTACAAAACGAATTAAGATTTCCTATCAATCTTTAATTGAAGAGAGAGACGAAATCTACAAAGATACGCAGAACCTTGTTGATCAGGCCAATCAATATATTGATCAGATAAATGCGCTTAATGAAAAAATTGCGGCAAATCCTGGTGCCCTCGATGCAAAAGATCAGAGAGACAATCTTGTTAAACAACTCAACGACATTGTCAAAATTACATACTTTGAAGACAACTTCGGAAGATACTCTATTTTAGTAGGTGGAATGCCTCTTGTTGATGGAGGGAAAGCTTACCAGTTAAGTGTAGGACTTGATAACAACACTCAAAATATGAAGTTCAGTCTTCAAATGGGTTCAAGTAATGTTGATGTTACAACTTTAATCCAGGGTGGGAAACTAAAAGCCGGGATTGATTTAAGAGATAATGTAATTCCAGAGTATATGAATAAACTTAATATGTTTGTTTTTGACTTAACAGAAGCAATTAATGAACAACATAGATCAGGTTATGGTCTTGATGGTTCAAGTGGGAATAATTTTTTCAATTCGCTTTATGATTTAACAATTTCAAATGGTTCATATTCAGATATGGCAATAAACCTCAAAGATATAAATACAAGCACATACGATAAATATCAAATTCAATTTGATGGTACAAATTGGACTGTCAACGATTTAACCACAACTCCTCCTACATCAGTATCTCCTACTGTGACTTCATGGACAGAAGGAACTGACACTTACTACAAATTAAGTTTCAATAACATAGAAATAACTTTGAAAAATCCTTCAGCAGATCTTAATTTTACATATCAAATAAAATCAAACCCTACTATGTATTCAGAAGTTGCAATTAATGATATAAATAAAATTGCAGCAGCCGGAGAGAATCCAACAGGCTCTACAAGTGGAGTAATGGATAATGACAATGCAAGAAAAATTTATAATTTACTCAATAGTTCAATAATTGGCAATTCCAATCCTGTTGATTTTTATAGATCAATAGTTTCTGAAATCGGTGTTTACTCATCCAGTGCGCAGACTCAGAAGAGTTTTCAACAATCCCTTGTCCAGCAGATAGATCAAAAAAGACAGGACATCTCAGGAGTAAGCCTTGATGAAGAAGCTGTAAATCTCGTTAAGTATCAGAAGATGTATGAAGCATCTGCAAGGGTAATAAAAGTTGCAGATGAAATTCTAAAAACATTATTTGATATGGTGAGCTAACATGAAAGTTACAACAAATTTCTTTTATGAAACATTTGTGGCCAATCTTAACAAACAGCTTGACGCAATGTATAAAGATCAACTACAACTTGCAACAGGAAAGAGAGTTCTTTCTCCGGGCGATGATCCAGTTGCAATTTCAAGAATTACTAAATACAAGTCAGAAATTGCCGCACTTGATGAATATCAGAGAGTTATTGATACTGCAAAAAATTATAATTCTGCTATTGAAACAGCTATTGAAGACCTTAAAAACATGGTTATACAGGCAAAACAGTATGCTGTTCAGGGTTCCACAGACACACTTTCAGCTACAGGCAGACTTGCTTTGGCAGATGATGTCAACACATTAATTCAGCGCAGTATTGACACAGTAAACACAAAAATAGGAGGAAGATATATATTTGCCGGATATAAAGGCGATACACCTCCTGTAAACGCATCAACAGGAGTTTATGAGTCTGATTCAAATCTTCAATATCTTGATATAAACTCTTTTCTTGACGTACCTGTAAATTTACCAGCTTCGAAATTTTTCACTTATGTAGGGGCTTCAACGCAGGTGTTTACGCCATATAATCAAACAGACACAGGTAGTATTCATGATGTTGATCCTCTTTCTGCATTGTTGATGTCCAGGCCTTCAGGTGGTGCTATAATAGATCCAACAACACCATTTACAACAAATGGGGGGACGCTCACCATAAAATTTGCTGACAATAACCCGGTAGAGGTTACAATTGGTGCTCCTGCTTCTTTAAATGATGTAAGAGATGCAATCAATTCTCAGGCAGGAGATTATGTTAAAGCATGGGTTGTGAACACAGGTACATCCACTGTACCAGACTATCGTCTAGTAATTAATAGTATGCCAGCTGGAAAGTCGGATCAAATCAGAATCTCTATAAACACAACAGATGCAGCTGGGACAGGACTAAATCTCTTATCTTACAGCCCTGAAACAGGGTCTGCGACTATGACAGTTGAAAATAACATAAATGGTTACAATTATATCACAGACGCAACAGATCCCAATTACTACAGCTTTAATAACAACTACCTCAATGAAAGCAACTACCTGAGGGCAGTTTATTTTCTTAAGGTTGCTCTTGAAAACAATGATCAGGGAAAAATTCAGAAGGCAGTTGATTATATGGATAAAATATCAGACAATCTTTATAAACAACAATCTATTATTGGAGCAAGACTCAGTAAAATTGAGAGTATTACTGACTACAACCTTGATATTAAAACAAACACTCAACAGTCTCTCTCAAATGATCAGGATGCTGATGCTGTTCAGGTAATCTCAGATCTTACTCAGAGAATGAGTGTTTTACAGGCATTAAGAGTAACATTTACAGATTTCTTCCGTAGTAATCTTTTTGATTTTCTGAGTTAATAATGCTTGTTCTGACAAGAAAATCAGGCCAATACATAAGAATTGGCGATAATATTATAATAAAAATCATCGATATTGATGGCTCTCAGATTAAGATAGGAATTGAAGCTCCAAAGGGGATTCAGATTTTCAGAGGAGAGCTTTATGAAAAACTCAGAGAAAGTAATATTGAGGCACTGAAATCTTCAAAAGAGATAAAACTGGATGACATTATAAAGGAGTGAACTTTATGATTAAGCTTAAATCAGAGCGTTTTGGAGAGATGGTAATTGATGAAAATAAAATAATAAATTTTCCAGCAGGAATTCCAGGAATTCCTGGTGAAAGATTTATTCTCCGTGAATGTCTTGATCCGGTTAAATGGCTTATTGCAGTTGATGACCCTGACGTAGCAATACTTGTTATACCTCCATTTAAATTTTTTCCAAGCTATGGATTTGAAATCAGTGATGAAATTGCATCAGTACTTGACGCTGAGACAGAAAACGAACTTGATGTTTATGTTGCTCTGCTAAAATATAATGATGGTGTTGCTGCAAATCTTAAATCTCCGTTTTTGATAAACAAAAACAAAAAAATTGGAGTTCAGATTCTTCTTGAAGATGAACAATACAATTTTAAAGAACCAATAAAAAAATGAAAATCTGGAAGGCAAAAGATAAAATTGATTTTAATTTTAATGATTACAACTTTAAAATAAAACCAGGAGATAAGTTCCTTTTTGCTGATGATGTATTCAATGCACTGCCTGAACCTGTAAAATCAAGATTTGAACAGGCACATAGCGTACTTCCTCCATTTTATAAAGGTGAGCCTTTAAATGGTAAAACTCTGCTTGTAATAGCTCAAGCAGCAATTGGTGATGCACTGTGCATGACTCCTGCCTTACGGGAAATCAAAAAAAAATATCCCGATATAACGCTTAATGTTACAATTTCAGGCAGAGCAAAACCTGTGCTTGAGGGATTACCATACATTGATAATCTTCTTCCAATGCCTGTTTCATTCAAAGAAGTTGCAAAAGCAGATTACATTGTAAAAACAATCGAGATGGTTAATACTCCACAGTTTGACAACCTGAGCCTGATTGACTACTTTCTCTGGAAACTCTGTATATATAAAGCAGATGAAGAAACTCCTGATATCAATGTTGACGAAGCTGTTCTGAATGAAATGAAAGAAGTTTTTGATAGAATAAAACAGGCTTCTGGTGGTAAAAAGGTCTTACTTTTTCATTATCTTGCATCTTCAGTACACAGAACACTGCCACCTAAACTACTTAAAGAAATTGAAGATTTAATCTGGGATGAGTATGTACCTGTGATTTGCTCTTTACCAGATGAAGATATAACTGTTGAGACAGCACTTGATGTTTATGGTATCAGAGCGGCGAATTTATCAGTTTTCATGAAAAATATAAAATATCTGATAGCCTCTGTATCTTTATCTGATGCTGTTATTACAGCAGATACAGCAACACTTCATATAGCTGCAGGACTTAAAAAACCCACAGTGCTTATTTCAGGACCTATAGATGCAGAACTGAGAGCTTCAAACTATCAGACTGTAATACCTCTTGCACCAAATTATACCGGACAGAGCTGTGTCTCCCCATGCATGAAGCATGCAACAGAAGGACCCTGCATAGAAGCACAAATTAAAAGACAGTTTTATAGTCCCTGCATAGAAAGTATACCACCGGATGTTATTTATTTTGCATTGAAAGATGCAGAATTACTTAGAGTCAAAGAATATCCAAAGCCGCAAAAATGCATTGTCTGCGATTTTGCGGGTGATATTCCACTTTTTGAAGTGATAAATGGTTCAAGAGTGTTTGAATGTCCTTCCTGTGGACTTCATTTTACATATCCAATGAAGATTATGGATTACGAAGATGCCTACAATAAAAATCATAAGGATCTTCTGAGTTATGGCAATATGGCATATGACTCATATCAAAATGTTGAACAAGAAAATATAGAAGTTGAAAAATGGAGCAGGACTCCAAGATTCAATGTTTTGTTACCAATTCTTTCTCAAATTCCAAAGGGAAGACTTTTTGATATTGGCTGTTCAACAGGATTTTTCCTTCTTATTGCAAAAAAATTTGGTTTTGAACCATATGGAATGGAAGCATCTGAAAAAGCTGTTGAAATTGCAAAAAATACAAATAAACTCAATGTAGTGCAGGCTCTGTCTTTTGATGAGCTTTCAGAAGATTTTAAAAGAGCTTACAACATTATCACTGCTTTTGAAGTGCTTGAACATGTTTACGAACCGATGAAGTTTTTAAAAGAAATCCACTCCCTTCTTGATGAAAGTGGAGTACTCATATTAAGTTGCCCTCCTTTTTATAAATTTGAAAACACAGCTAAAGGATACAGAAAATATAAATGGTGGTATAATGACTAT
This sequence comes from Thermodesulfovibrio thiophilus DSM 17215, assembly GCF_000423865.1. Lineage (NCBI taxonomy): Bacteria > Pseudomonadati > Nitrospirota > Thermodesulfovibrionia > Thermodesulfovibrionales > Thermodesulfovibrionaceae > Thermodesulfovibrio > Thermodesulfovibrio thiophilus. The sequence continues at coordinate 62,115 of NZ_AUIU01000015.1, read as the reverse complement.
CCACCTCATCATGTAACAAGATGGAAACCGTTCACACTTCATTACGCTCTTAAAAAAGCTGGTTTTGATGAAGTGCACATATTTACAGAGCCATTGATACCTGGCACAGTATTGGAGGGAATCACTCCTTCAGGTTTTGATCTTAAACTGCCTGATGGACAGGTTATAGATGTTAACGCTAATGTTACAAGAACAATATTACTCGGAACCCTAACCCCGCTTTATCTTAATTCCAGACTTCTTGGTAATTTTCAATATGCAATAGCTGTAAAAGGTAAAAACCCTATCAACTTTGAAGAACTTATCAAAAAAGCCATCAAATACTCCGCTGTTGAAATAATATGGGGTAGATAAGATAAAATTTAAAAGTCATAATTAACTACTGGAGGTTAAAATGCATTTTGATGCAACTATATTTTTCTGGCTTTTTCTTATAATAATTGCAATACAACCGATTCTAAAACAGAAGCTACTTGAAAATGCAAGAATCAGACTTATTGCTGAGATTGAAAAAAAGCGTGGAAGTCGGGTTATTCTGCTTGTTCACAGACAGGAGACAATGAGCTTTTTAGGTTTTCCAATAATGAGATACATCGATATTAATGATTCTGAAGAAGTTTTAAGAGCCATTCATTTAACTGATGATGAAACTCCTATTGACCTTGTAATTCATACTCCTGGCGGGCTTGCCATTGCAGCCACGCAGATTGCAAGAGCTCTTTCAAGACAGAAAGGGAAAGTTACTGTTTTTGTTCCTCATTATGCAATGTCTGGTGGAACCCTTATTGCTCTTTCTGCTGATGAAATTGTCATGTGTGAACATGCTGTTTTAGGTCCTCTTGATCCACAGATAGGACAGCAGCCTGCTGTCTCTGTGTTGAATGTTGTTCAGAAAAAACCGATAAGTGAGATAGATGATAATACTTTAATTTTAGCTGATCAGGCTGAGAAGGCAATAAGACAGATGAAAGAAACAATTATAGAAATTCTCTCAAATAAAAATTCTACGGATAAAGCTCAAGACATTGCAGAACAGCTTGTATCAGGTAAATGGACTCATGACTATCCCATAAGTGCTGAAATAGCAAAGCAGATGGGACTTCCTATTTCAACAGAAATGCCAAAAGAGGTAATGCTTCTTATGAATCTTTATCCTCAACCTGTTAGACAATCTGTTGAGTATATTCCGGTAAGGAAAACAGGCAAAGTTTTTAAAAAAATCAGGCTTTAACTAAAACCAGAATTTATAAAATAGGCCTATCTGTAATAGCGTTTCTTTTAAACCACCGGCATTCCTGTTCAAACTTACCTCAAAGCTAAGATTATCCTTACCTAAGAACGCACCACCCATTCCAACAGAAGATCCGTAAGAAAGAGAGCCAATAGTATTGTAACCTGCATCAACTCTTAAAAACGGTCTCCATACCCTCACATAAGAGTCTTTATTTTCATAACCAAATGAAAAGCCTATTCCGGTATTAAGATAATCTTCAGGTAATGCTTCAAAATCCTGATACGGTGAAAGTTCAGAAATATTACCTTTTTTATGACGTTCGGAATAATGTCCATAATCACTGTAAAAGTTTACAGTATAGTCAGGATACTCAAATCTCAGCTTATACTGAATATCAACCGAAGAATTAAAACCTTCTCCAATTTTTTTATTATCAGAGGAGTGATAAATAGAATTTTCTAATTCTAAGTGAACAAGCACTCTGGGATTGAGGTTATAATCTGCACCAATTTTTAAACTATCTTTCATACCACCGAGCAGAAGATATAAAGTTTCTGTTGCTTCAATATTTTTGCCAAGCTCATAAAACATATTGATATCTTTTAAAAATTGTATCTTTCCATGGAGCCTTGCAGAAAAGTTTTCATCTAACCGTTTTATTTTACCAAGATAAAGTGTCGTAAATCCTTTATCAAATATTTTTTCAAAAAAAAGATATTCCGAATGGATAAATGGTGATTTAGCAAGTTCTGATGAATCTTTGTGAATACGGCTCAATGTGTTAACATTTAAACCCAAACCATATCCCTGCTCAATTAATTTATAGTGTAAATCGTACTTCATCTGTATCCCTGAATAGTACTTTCTTTTTATATAACTGATATTACTGCTGAAATTGTCCTCATACTCAGTTATGATATCTTTAAAATCTTTATAGAGCATGCTGTCATAAGGATTGTCATCGAGTCCTTGAAATGCATATTCCAATGCCTTTTGTATTTCCCCTGTTTTCTGTAAAGCAGTAACCCTGTCTTTTATAGGTAATATATCTGGATATTTTTTTAGAAGGTCTGCCATAAGATAGCGATCTTCATTCCATATTGCCAGGTTTAACCACATCCAAGGCTTTAAAGTATCTTTATAAAATTTTGCTGATCTAACAACTTGTTCCCTTCTTTCATAATAAAGAAAATAAGCAGATTGTATATCTCTCAATACAGATCTGGAAAGAATTTTTTGAGCTTTTTGAATAACTCTTTCATACTGGGATACGCTCATAAAATAAAATCCTGAAGAAAGGTAATCTCTTAAAAATTCAGGATCCTGTAAAAGCTGTGGATTTTGTTTAAGCATCTCTGATACCCTGTTAAACTCTTTAAACCTTAAGTTTCTCGCCTCTTCTTCTTTACCCAAAAGGCTCAATATATCAGCCATTAAAAGAGGGTCTTTGATTTCGCCTTTTATATAAACCTGATAAGCTTTTTGTCCCTGTTGTAAGTTCAAATAAGCAAGGCAGAAAGGAGGAGCAAGCTCTGAATCAAATTGATATTTTCTGTATTTTTTTAAAATTTCTTTTAATTTTGTAAATTCCTCTGAATCTATAAGCGAATATATATAAAAAGAAAGTACAGTTTTAGAAAATCTTTTTTCAAGTTCTCTATCCATAATACTCAATGCTTCTGCATTTTTCCCTGTTTTTTGAAGTGCTGTTAAGTAAGCTATAAGTACATTATCATTTTTAAATATTTCTGTATCTTCATCAGAAGCCATTTTAATAATTTTTTCCCATTTTTCAGTAGAATATGCTAAATAAAATGCTCTCTCAAGTAAATAATCAGACTTTAAATTGTTCCATCCTTTAAAGCTTATTTCTATAGCTTTTTCAGGATCTTCAAAAGACAGTACTGTAGAAACTCTATCATAATCTTTTATCTGTCCCTTTCCAGTTTCAATCAAAACATAAGAAGCCTCTTTTGCTGTATTAAGGTCCTGCAGCATCCATGCAAGGTCTGACATCGTATCCCAGAAATCAAACTCTTTAGGTTTCACATTAACAGAGTAATCTTTAAGAGTTTCTAAAGCTTCATTGAATTTTCTTTGAGAGTAAAAAATGTTTGTCTTTAAAAGCACCGCATCCGTACTAAGTCCGTACAATTGCTCCATCTCTTTTAGAACCGTCAATGCTTCTTCCTTTTTGTTTATTGCAAACAGTACCTGAGCAAGAGTATATTTAGAATCTCTATCATTGTTTTTTTTCAGAGTATTTATTAATCCTTCAACATCTCCCAGAGCATCATAAATAGCTCTTTGTTCCAGCGGTGACGCTTTTACATAGTTGAGAAGCTTTTTTGCAATATCGTATCTATTTGTAGCAATGGCTATACGAAAAGCTTTTTCAGCTATACTTCTATCTTTAGATAGTTCGAAAGCTTTAATTAATGGCATAACTGCTTCTGAAGACTTTCCATTCCATATTAAAATTTCTGCATACGTTTTCCACCAATAGGGGTCATCTGGAAACAACAAAGTACCCTTATAGGCTATTTTCTCTGCTTCTTGCAGTTTATTTGAACCTAAAAGAGAAGAAAGCAAGAGCCTGTAAAGTTCCGCATCGTTATCGAGTTGTTTTTTTTGTTCTCTTGAATTATTTTTATTATGATTTATTTCAGTATTCAATGTAGAATTCTCACTATAGCATAAGCATACCTGAAAAAATAAACAAAGAATAAAGCTAAAAATAAAGAGCCTCATTGAATAAGCTCCCCTTTTTTTGCAATTTTCATTGAGATATCTGCTGCAAATCCTGGATCTCCTGTGGCAAGGGCAGATTTGATGATAAACTTTGCACAATCTGTATCGCTGCAATATGTTACATACTCCTCTATTAAACTTTGGGCAACTTTATATTTTGAATGTGCTATTGCATAATCAACAGCAAATTGTAACCATTTCTGCTGTTTTGTAAGACTGAAAAGTTTTTTAACTGAAACAAGTGTAGTGTTAAAAGAATCTATATATATGCTTTCTTTGAAAGCCCAGTAAACAAATTTTTCATCATTGGTTGTAAGAACTGCATCGTTTAAAATATTTTCCATTTTTGCGATAAGCTCTTCTTTTTTCTGTGCATCAGATGTTGAAAAGTACATGCTCTTTAATATTGCATACTCTCCTCGTAAATAGCTTGATTTTTCTGATGGGAAAAGTCTCCTGAGCTCATTTATTGATTCAGAAGCTCGAACATAATCACCTTTCTTTGCATACCTATCTACAAGAGCTTCAAATATTGCCGGACTTTTGTGGATTCGTGTGATATTTTCAAGATACATTATCGATAAATCAAGATTTGCATTTTCTTCCTGAAGAACTCTTTTTTCAATATCATCTCCAGGAAATAGAAAAATGAGAACACCTAAAAATATACCTGTAAAAGCAAAAATCTCCTTTAAAGGAAAAGTGTTAATCAGGACATATTGCTTTGATTTCTGCATATTTTTCCTCTTTTTTCATGAATACTTCACACATTCCTTTTTCAAACTGTAGCTGAAGAGGCACATAGGCTTTAAGTTTAAGAATATAAGTGTTTTCCTGTTTTATAAAGCTTTCTACCTGACCATTTGAACTTATTAAATAGAAATTTTTCGGTTTTTCTTTTGAAAACTTTATTATGTAATCACCTGAACCATCAAGATGCAAATAAGTATTACCTGAATCTGTAAAAAATCCAACAACACCCTTACTTTCTTTTATATCTGGGAATCCAAATTCTGCCGGGATCCTGAGAGTTCTTAAATAACCTGCATTTTTTACTCTTAACGATTCTGAATCTTTTGATATTACTGTCTGTCTGAAATCAAGCACTTTCTCTGCGTATTCAGATAAAAATACAGGATTTACTCTCTGAGATATGGCATAGTTGTAAACTTTTTTAAGAGCATTTAAAGAAGCCTGCTTACTTCCTGAGTAATAGTGATAATAAATGGATATAGGCTTCAGCCTTACTGGTTTTTCTGTAAGTTCAAATGTCTGCATGACATTAATATATCCCCAAAATGGACCTTTCCAGAGATTGGTAAAAATATTTTCATTTTGCACTGGAGTATAAATCTGGAAGTATGAACCATAGTTTACTCCCATAGGAGCTATTCTTGATAGAAAAGGCTCCTGCTGAGTTATAACAGTGTCTCCACCATTTACATTAAAGACTCTAGATTTGTAAGTAAGACGTATTTGTTCCTCATCAGGGTTGCAATCTCCTGTCCAGAGAAACAGGTTAGCTCTTTTTTTTGAGTCTTTTAAAAGACTGTTTATGTAATTTATAGAACCTGCAATTTCTCTTTCAATGTTCAATTGGTATCCTTTTATTGATAAATTGTGACCATAATAAAGCTCCGTAGGTTGAAACTGTACAGGCAGATTAAACTGCCAGATAAAAGGATGACTGAAAGAGTGGGATGCTGGTTCAACATTTGGAAGTTCAAATATGCTTTTTACCACATTTTCCAGTTTTTTTGATTTTTCAGGATATAATCCCCATGGAGCAATCTCAGCTTCTATTATTGAAACCGAATGCGGAATTGGAAAAGCTTTCAAGATTTCATCTCTTATAACTTCTCCTGTTGTTTTTAAAGAGTTAAACTCCGCATTTCCATAAAATCCATCTCCATCAATATGAGCAGTTAAAATTCTTCTTCCATTTTCTGTAGTAGTATCAGGTATTGGAAATTGCTCCCTTTTAAAAACTTGTTCAAAAATTTTAAAAGGATTATAAACCCATAATTCTGCATAATTTATAAAAGATTCATTAATAGCGTATCCTCCCCACTCAGTCAAAGCAAATGGAATATATAACTGTCCTGAAGAATTTTCTAACTTAACAACTGCTTGTCCTTTTAAAACAGTGACAAGACTATCTGTATAAGGAATTAATAAAGGAGCTTCAAAGCCGTCTCCAGCCATCTTTTTCACCATCTTAAACTTTGAACCCTTTTTATCCTTATTTTTTATAAGATTAATTCCAAATTCAGCAAGAGCTGATGAATTTTCTCTAAACGGTATGTCATTGATAAAAAAAATTTTTAAACCAGCATCTTTCGCCTGCAGTAACCATGATTCAATTTTTTCACTTCTAATATCAAGATTCATTGATACTACTCCTGCATATCCAGAATTTGGAGAAACTTCTGGAAGTTCCTGATTGACATCATATAACTCAGGGATAAAACCAAGATATTCCAGAGGCATCTGTATAAGTCGGTGAATGTCTGCAATTTGTCTTAAAGGAGCAGAGGAAGAGTTATACAGCAAGACTACTTTTCTTGGAATTATCTGAAACTTGGAATAACCAATTTTTGACAGTTGCTTATCAGCAATGTAAGGAATAAACCCAAGTTCGGAAATTTTTTCTACAACATATCTTGCTTTGGTTGTTTCTTTTGGGTCTAAGTAATCAATAACTATTACCGGAAGTCCATATGTTTTTATTTTTTGTAGTTGTTTAAGTAAAAAGCCTCGTTCCTCTTGCCCAACCTGTATATATCTTCTATTATTATCAAGACCATAAAATAGACTTTCAACTGCAACACCATCAACATCAAGATATATATTATCGATTATTTCAAAACCTCTGTTAAGTATTATCAATTTATCAGGGAACTTCTGTTTTAATTTTTTAATTAACTCAATCTCTGCTTTCTGGAATTCTATCCATTCCTCTTTTTTGGCTACTAACTGATACGAATCAAGAGTATCCAGAAAAAAACCATCAAAACCTTTCTCTGATATCTTTTTTGCAATCACATTAATAAGAAAATCTGTATAATCTTTATTCCTTAAATCTGCTACTAAACTATCCCACATAGGATTTTCTCCTATAGCAAACTTCTTTAAATCATTAAAATACTGCCTGTACTTTTCTATTTCTCCTATGCTTATATATCCTATGAGTTTTGCCTTATTTTGCATATAGAATTTATCTTTTAAGACATCTAAATAAGAGTTGTCCATATCCAACACTATCCAGTCAAAAGCATAAAAAATATCATCTGAAAGTGGTCTGTTGGCATAATAAAATAAAATACTTTCTGGTTTTGTAATGGCATTTACAGAGACACAGCTAAGAAATAAAAACAAAAGTCCTATAATGTACTTCATTCAGAAACCTCCTTAAACATAACATACCTACTAATACAGCTATCAGAACCGACAGGGCAAAACCATAACCATAGTAATAAGGACCTAACAACTGAGTTATCATGGTAAAAATCAGATTTCCTAATGCAAATATAAAGCTTATTATTGCAAGGTCTCTTCTTCGGTCGAAGTAAGATAAAATAGCAAAGATTACCATAAACGCAAGCTGAAGAATGGCTCCAACCAACAAAATATTAAAAAGAGGAATATAAATAGAAGGCAGATTAAAAAATTTAAAAATCTTTTCTTCAAAGAAAAAAATTAATACTCCTCCAATGCCCTGAACTCTCAAGGTATCATATAGTGTGGTTCTTGCATTATCAATCATTTTATTTGCAAGTCTGTAAAGATCTTCAAGTTTTCCCCAGCTTCTTACTGCACTGTAATAGTTATCATAACTGCTTGCAAATTCAACCTCAAGTTTTAAGAAAAAAACTGCTATACCAGGAATTAGGCAGATGTAAGCAAGAATAATAGGAATATCATACATAACAGAAGCTCTTAAGTTCCCAAAAACAGGCTTTCCAGTAACTGGATTAAACCAGAAAATAAATTTATCTGCCCATATGCCAATATTGTAAAATAGCCCTGATAGAAGAAGGCTGTAATAAGATTTTCTTTTATACCAGAATTCAAGACTGAATAATTTTTTTGAAGGATAATCCAGAATAACTCTTATCATTAAAAGGCATAAAAGCACAATCTGTCCTGCATAAAAAGATACAAATGTCCAGATAAGTTCAAGTTTAGATGTAAAAAAGAAGGAAATTCCTATAAACAAATAACTAAAAGCAAATGAAAAAAGAATATATTTATAGCTCTTTAACCCTGATAAAAGTGCATTGGTGATCCATACTCCGCTCAATGTCGATATCGTACAAGAAAAAATTAGATGGTAATAGCATGGCAGAGATTTAAAAAAGTAAAAAGAAAGAATAACTGATACAACAAAAGAACATCCCATAACAGAGACTACAGCTCCTAAGTAATTTGGTAGAATCTCATCAAACCGTTTTTTAAAAAATTTATCTGCTATATAACGCGTAAACATTAACTGTAATGGACCAGATACAATAAGACTTATTGCCAGCGTGTATGTTATATAAATTTGATAAATTATAGTTGTATCAGGAGTTTTTGCGAACTTGTATGATAAAGTAGAAGACACAAATATACTGACAACTGCAATAATCCAGTTGCCTGAACTCAGAACCGCAGAGTAGGCAGTAGCGGCTAATAAATTTGTAAGACCGCTTTTCTTTAGAATTTTATTTAACTGGATTGATATTCCTGCCAAGAATTCACTCCTATAAAAGTTTCATAAATCTTTTGATAATTATTGATAAATGTAGCAAAAGAATAGAATCTCTCAACTCGTTGAATAGCTGTAAATTGAGCATTTGTATATAATTGTTTATCTGTGAGAAATTTATAATAAGCATCTGCAAAAGCTCTGGAGTCTCCTGCAGAAATAATTTCCCCAGCCTTGCCTAATTGTATATCGTCATCATTCAATCCACCATATACAAGTTGCTTTATAGAACCTGCATCAGTTGCAACACAGGGCACACCAGTAGCAAAAGACTCAAGCACAACAAGAGGCATACCTTCACTAATAGATGTAAGAGTACTCAAACCGATATAAGGTAGAATATCTGTTAACTTTTGGAAGCCTAAAAACTTTACTTTATCCTCTAATCTCAGTGTATTTACCAGCATTTTACATTCTTTAGCATAATCCGGATCCTCTACATCCGGGCCTACTATCCAGCCCTCTGCCTCTGGCATTTTTTCAATAAGAATTTTCATTGCTTTTATAAAAGTTTTAACATCTTTAACAGGCGTAACTCGTCCAATCAATGCAACGACTGGAGGTATGCTATCTCTTTGTTGTCTTAAGAGAGCATATTGTTCTATTTTTACTCCATTGGGAATAACATGGAATTGCAACAATTTTTTCCACACAAAGTTAAGCACATTTGTAATAACCTCTATAATATTTTTCTAAATATTCTCTTGGGCTATTATATCCAAGAGCAGAATGTAATCTCTTAGAGTTATAAAAACATTCTATATATTCAAAAATCTCCCTTCTGGCATCTTCTTTAGATTTATAACCACCTTTCTTTTGATAAATAAGTTCTGTTTTTAATGTTTTAAAAAAACTTTCAGCCACAGCATTATCATAACAATTTCCTTTACCACTCATGCTCTGTTTCATTCCATATGAATTTAACAACTTTCTAAAATCATTACATGCATACTGAACCCCTCTGTCAGAATGAAATATTAATCCACTATAAGGTCTTCTCTTAATACAGGCATTTCTTAATGCTTTCATTGTTGTGTCAATAGCTGTTAAACTGTTTGATTTAGAATGACCTACTATTTCACGATTATATAAATCCATAACTGTTGTTAGATAAATAAATCCCTCTTTGGTTGGAATGTAAGTAATATCTGAAACCCAGACCTCATTAGGTTTTGATACTGTAACTCTTTTTTCTAATAAATTTTTAGAGACTTCATATTTGTGCATGGAATCTGTGGTGGCTTTATATCTTCTTTTTATTTTACTCACTATATTATTTTGTCTCATTAAACGTGCTACCCTTGGCCTGGAACATGCCACATTATTCTTCTTTAAAACAGCTGTTATCCTCGGACTACCATATAAACACCCACTTTTAATATATTCCTGCCTTATTAAAACCAGTAGTTCTTCATTATATTGTTGTCTTTTGCTTTTCCCTCTCTTTAACCACTTATAATAGCTGCTTCTATCCACTTTTAGTATCTGACACATTTTTTCAAAAGAATATTTATTTTTATAAAACTTCATGAAATTATATTTCTCCGTGGATTTTGTGAAAAAATGGCCAAAGCTTTTTTTAATATGTCTCTCTCCTCTGTTACATTCTTTAGCTCTTTTTCAACTCTCTTTAACTCTTTTTCACTTTCTTTTACATTACCATGACCTGGAAAACTATTTGTGCCTTCCTGTAAGTACTTGCTCCTCCATTTGCATAATAAATGGTAAGGAACTCCTAAATCTTCTGGAATCTCTTTTACTGTCTTTGTAGAATCTAAAGTAAGTTCTACTGCTTCAATCTTAAATTCTTTTGTGTAAACTCTCCTTTTAATCATCGTAATTCTCCTTTCTACTCCTTTCTACTTATTTTTATAGTTGCCTTATCTTTTTGTCTACTAAATTGTAGCAAGTTCAACATCTATTTTTTCTGGTGAGCAACCTAGTGACATCTGAATAGATTTAGCGCCTTCAAATAAACAAATAACTTTATTTGCCTGTTTGTAACAGATTTTTCCCAAATTAATAAAAAAATTTATCCATAATTTTTTTAACTCTTCAACTTCAATACTTCTGAAAACAGGATTTGAACCTTTTGGTATCCAGTTTGTATTCAACAGGTCTATTTTCCGTTCCAGTGTATAAATTCCATGTTCAGTAACTATATATGGAATATCCCTGGTTTTCTTAAACAAAGCTCCCAAAAAACCAGCATAGCCTGTTGATGGACTGTGTATTAAGGATATTTCTCTATCAAGCACTGAAAGTATTGCCTTAACCGCAATCCATAAAGGGATAAATATATTTCTCAGTGTCCAGAAAAAATCTATAAAAGGAATATTTAGCTCTTTCCGGATATACAGGTCTTCAATCATATCAAAAGTTTTTTTGCCATAGAGAATATCAGCCAATGTAACATCAGAGAGATAAAAATAAATATTCAATAGCTCTTCTACGATATTTCCTTCATCGTTTAAAAAAGCATCTATTTTTTTCACTTTATCTGAACCTGAGATATAAGCTGCAGGCGGATATTCTCTTCCAGAAACCATAAAATATGATTCAAGGTACACTAAATTTTCAGGAAACCTATATTGAATGCCGTTATAATCTTCTTCCTTTGATCCTAAAAAAATTACCCCGAATTTTTTATCTCCCATTGCTGTTATTATTTCGTGAATCCAGCTTGCTACTCCGCCATGAACATACGGATATGTTCCTTCTGATATAAAAAGAACATCAATGGGTTTTTGTTTATCAATGATTTTCATTGCCAAACTTTCAAGATTGACTCAGTTTTATAATCTAAAGGTTTGAAATTTTTGAATTTTTTTAAGATATTAAAAATTTCTAAAAAATCTTTTTTGATATAATATACTTCAAGCAGATAAATTACTACCCTTTCTTCAGGAAAACCGAGTTTAAGAGCTTTGTAAAAGGCATCCTGAGCTGAATCTATTTCATTTAACTTCAGGTAAATTCTGCCAAGAAGAAAATAGAATTTTGGATTTTCTTCTATCTCTAATGCTTGTTTTATATAACGCAAAGCTTCATTTAAGTAAAATGGAATGAGCTCCTGTTCAGGAATGTTTAAATAAACTAATTCCCAGTACAGTTCCCCTAAGGAGTAAAAAATATAACATTTTTTCCCCTTATTTTTTATATTTTCTAACTGGTTGTTTAATAAATTTATTTGATCTATTATATTCTTTTCCATGTTTAATAGAGTTGAAAATGCTAAAAGTCGTATTTCATCATTGTCATTTTTTGTAAAATTTTTTAAAAAATTAACCGAAACAGGATGTGTAAATTTACTCATATATACAACCACCTTAGGATTGGTAATTTGTAATATCCCTTCCCCTATTTCTCGTTTTTTAAAAGTTACATTTGGTACATTTTCTATGTTTACACTTTCATAAATAGAAATAAACTCTCTGTATTGTTTAAGTAATATCAAATAAAATATAAAAGATCCAACTATTCCAATTGGTCCGGTAAAATATATTGAACAAAATAAAAGCCAGAAGATTTTTTTATTGAAGGTTTTAGGACTTAAAGGAATTAAGACTGATAATAACATAAAAGAAGCTATGCCATGTAGAACTAAAAAAAGAGATAACGTTACAACATTAAGCATACTAAAAAAAATAATTAAACCTATAATTTCTGATATTAAAGATATATAAACTCGCTTGTTCATTTATTTTAAACTTCCTTTTTCAAGAAGTTTTTCTATTGTAGGTTCATTTAAATCCAATATAGTTTTAAATTTTAATCCGCCTAATTTAGCTGTAATTCTCTGAGAAAAAATCATAGCTCCTGCATGAGCAGTAAAAGGCAGAAGAAAAATTATAAAGTTTTTTTCTTCACAGAAACAAACTTTATCAAGAGACCTAATAAAATATTTAGCGTTATATTTTAATTCGGGTGTTATCACCTCACAACTGAAAACTACCACACTACTATCTATGTAGGCTTTCTTTTTCAGTTCATACATCTTATAAAATTCCCGGATAAAATCAAAATCACAGGCTATATTGTTCTTGTTGTAATAAGTGCACAATTTTTTACTGATGGAGAGGTCCTCAATGATATATTGAAACAAAATATATATGTAATTAAGGATTGCGTCATTAAGATTCACAAAAAGCATCTCCCTTATAGTAAGCAGATAAAGGTCTTCTTCACTTCTTACTACAACTACTGCAAGATATTTTAAGCTTTTCTCATAATTAGTGATATTATTAAAAATGCTGGGTGATATGTATTTGGCTGTTTCTGTCTCTATTGCAGCCTTAATCATTGGATCTTTTGAATCAAGTTCTTCTTCATCTGATAGACTTGCCAACCGATAAAATCTTCCTTCTTTCTTTTGATAAAGAGAGGCACTATAAACCTGAAAATTTTTCATAAGTATATCTAAAAAGAATTCTGAAAGTTCCTGTTTTTCATTGCATTGTAATAATTTAGTTTTTAATTCATTGATCATTTCTCTTAAGCTGTAAGGTTTTATTATGTAATTGGACTCAAGCGCATCATGAGAAAGATTAAGAAGATATAAATTTTTCCTCATATTATCTATTTGCTGCAACAAATATTGTTTTTCTGACTCAGCACTCTGTATTCTTCTTTGCCAGTAGTATCGAAATTCAGAGGCTACAAGCACTATAAGCAGATTCCAGAAAATTTCCTGTAAAGGAAAACTTTTGTAAAAAAATAATGAGCTGATCACCAGAATACCAAAAAAAGTCAATCCTCCAATAAAACCATAATACAGAGAAAAAGCTATAGAAATTAATAAAGTAGGAGAAAAATAAGTATAAAAAAACAAAGGATCACTTTTATTGAAAAAATATTCTATAACAATGGAAATAACTGAAAAAAGAAGAATCTCTAGTAATATAACATTAGGAATAAAGTTCTTTATGAAATTCATAAAACCATTTTACTGAAAAATATCTCTTATTAATTTTTGAGTTATAGTTCCCAGAGATTCATGGGACCAACCAGAAGCAGATGCAGATGATCCTTTAATGATCGTACCTTTTTTGGCATCATAAATAAACACGCTCAAGCTTACAGCAGGTTCTCCATCTATGCCTGTTTTATATCTAAACTCATTTACTGTACCTGTAATAATATAATCTGCATTATGCGAAACTTCCTTAAAGAGTTGTTCCAGTTCTTCCTTTGAGGGTTCTCTGTCCTTAAATGTCCATACTGTCCTTGCTACTTTTATACCTTTAGCTCTTAAACTGGCTTCTAAAATAGATGCCACAGTATAACCTGCCATAGGTGTATCAGTATAATTCTCAAAAGGAACAACAGCATATATTTTATCTTGTTCTAAATTGACATGCTGGATAATAGTTGAACAGGAAAACAAAAGGACAAAAGGGACCAGATAAAATAGTATTATTTTCCTCGTCATAATCTTTACCTCCATATTTCTTTGGACTTTATTTAAAAAATAGTATGACATATAAAATATATAATTTAATATTAATTTTTTTATAACAAAAAAATCTTATGCGAAAATTTAAAATAATAAGGCAATGGTCCATTTTACCAAATAATTGATATAATAAATTAATGTTACATAAAGTTAAAAAACATACAATTTTCATAAAGAAGTTTAACCGAATATTTAGATATCGTGCCAAAATATTGAAAACTTGTTCAATTTCTTGAGCATGCGATTTTTTAATATAATACATTTATTAATTTTCCCTCAGAAGGTACAGCTTAACATACTAATTGCATTGTTTTTCTTATTTTCAATATCCGGATGTGCCACACTTCCAAAGCCTTTAGAGGAAATTCCTGCATTAAGGGATGTGCCTTTTTCAGTTGTCAGGAACAATCCTGAAAAATACAAAGATGTCTCACTACTATGGGGAGGCAGGATTGTTAGCTGCACCAATGCCCAAAATGAAACAACATTTGAAATTCTTCATTTCCCTCTTGATAGAGAAGGTTATCCCGAAGAAACAGATGCATCAGAAGGCAGATTTATCGTGGCCTCAAAAAATTTTTTAGACTGTGAAGTTTATTCAAAGGGAAGGTTCTTAACAGTCGTTGGAAGATTTAAAGGATTTAAAGAGGGTAAAATTGATGGAATGCCGTACACTTTTCCTTTAATTGAGGCTCAGGCAACATATTTATGGAAAAATAGATGGTATAGAGACTACTACTGGAGGCCATCAATATGGTTTTGGTATGGATCCTCACCTTGGTATTTTGATTATGGATACCCTGCATGGTGGTAAAAGTTTAAATAATGAGCAGAATTAAGATACTTTCTGAAACTCTGATTGGAAAAATTGCTGCAGGAGAGGTTGTAGAGAGACCAGCCTCAGTTGTTAAAGAGCTCATTGAAAACTCAATTGATGCATATGCAAAATCTATATCAGTTTTTATAAAAGAGTATGGCATCGCTGCAATAAAAGTTATTGATGATGGAGAGGGAATTTCAAATAATGACGTTATTCTTGCATTTCAACGACATGCAACAAGCAAATTAAATGATGAAAGGGATCTCTTTAGCATCAATACACTTGGTTTTCGTGGTGAAGCTCTTTACTCAATAGCTCAGGTAAGCAAGTTAAGAATTGTCACCCAGCATAAAGAGGAAAACACAGGAACAGAGCTTTATCTTGTTGGAGGCAGGGTTATTGAGAGAAAGCCAGTGTCTACAAAAGGAACAATTATAGAGGTTAATGATTTATTTTTCAATACTCCAGTAAGGCGTAATTTCCTTAAATCTCCCTATACAGAAAAATCTAATATAATTGAAACAGTGCAGAATTACTGTCTTGCATACCCTGAGATATCATTCTCTCTAATTATTGATGAGCAAGAAGTATTACATACTCCAACAACAGATAGTCTTACTGAAAGAATCGCACAACTGTTTGGTATAGAATTTATAGAGAAACTTAAAACTGAAACGATTGAAAAGGATGGCTATAGGATTCAACTTTTTTTAGGCAGTGATGAACTTTTAAGAAGACAGAGAACCAATCAGAGCATATTTGTCAATCGACGTCCTGTAAGAGACTCTTCTATTGTAAGCACAATATACAAAGCTTTACAGATAAAGGAAACTCATCCCCAGTTCTTTATCTTTATCAATCTTTCTCCAGAAGATGTGGATTTTAATGTTCATCCTGCAAAAAAAGAAGTTAAATTTCGCACACCCCATAAAATTCATCAGCTTATTTTCAGAATAATTAAGCCAGATGTTAACCCATTATTTGTTGGAGAAACCATTACTGAATGGGAAAAGGAACAAATTTCAACTTTCGAGACTGAGTCTATTTTTAATAAAGACGAAGTATTTCAATTTTTAAATATCGGTAATGCAATTTTAGCTTTATCTCAAGCTGATGGTATGGTCTTTCTTGACTATCATGCTGCCCATGAACGAATAAACTTTGAAAAAATTTTAAATAGAATGGAAAATCAAACTATAAAACTTGTTTTCCCTCATGTTATACAGTTAAATCCTTTAGACTACGAGATAATCATAGAAAACCTTCCCCTGCTTAATGAACTGGGAATAGAAGCTGAAGACTTCGGGAAAAATTCAATAATAATAAGAGCAATCCCTGAAATCCTCAAGGATGCTGATATAGCAGGAATAATTGAAAATATTGTTGCAACATTTAAAGAGGAAACAGTAAAACCTGATTTTGTTGATATAAAAAGTAAGATTGCCGCAACTGTTGCATGCCATAGTTCATTAAGATCAAATGATGAAATAGGATACCTTGAAATAAAAACTTTGCTTAAAGAACTTGCCAAAACATCTGATCCAGAGCATTGTCCTCACGGAAGACCGATTAAAAAATTTATCAGCTTTGAAGAAATCAAACGATGGTTCAAAAGATAAACTGTCAAATGACCGTTAGGTCGTCAAAATATTGGCAGGATATTTTAATTTAACCTTAGAATCATCAAGGATAATAAATTCCCAAACAGATGCAACTCAGCATAAAACTGAAATTCTCTGTATGAAAAAATATAAATTCTTTGGCACCTTTAAGTTTCTGTATAAAATGGCATAAACTATGCTAAATGTTTTAAATTTAGATAAAACTCAAAAGGAGGCTATGGTTATGGCAAAAGAAAAAACAGCAAAATTAGAAGAAGAACAACCTGAAACTCAACAGGAAAAACCTAAGAAAAAGAGAAAATTTTCATTAATAATTATTATTGCTGTTGTTGTGCTTGCAGTTGGTGCAGCAGGAGCTTATCTTTTACTTGTAAAGGGTAGTACAGACAAAAAAGGCATTATTACAAAAGACTCAAAAAATACTATTACTGTTAATTTTGCACTTGAGCCGTTTGTAGTCAACTTAATGGACCAGAGTGGATCAAAGTATCTTAAAGTTTCTATTCAGATTGAACTTTCTGATGCAAGATTGCTTGAATCAGCAAAAAACAAAACACCTCAAATAAGAGATATTATAATAACTCTTCTTACAAATAAAACGTCAGATGAATTGATTACTCCAGAAGGGAAATTACTTCTTAAAGACGAGATAAAGCAAAGAATTAATCAGATTCTTGGCGACAATAGTGTTGTAAATGTTTATCTTACAGATTTTGTGATGCAGTAGCCATGCCAGACAATAACGAAATTCTATCACAGGAAGAAATAGATGCCCTGTTAAAAGGCATCTCAGGAGGAGAAGTAGAAACTGAAACAGCAGAAGCTCCTTCAGGAATAAGATCATATGATTTCACATCTCAGGAAAAAATTGTTCGAGGCAGAATGCCATCTCTGGATATCATTAATGAGCGTCTTGCAAGAGCATTTCGCATAGCCCTTGCCTCTGACATAAGGAAAATAGTTGAAGTTGTAAATGTTAATGTTAATATAACAAAGTTTTATGATTTTCTACGTTCAGTTCCGTTCCCTTCAAGTTTAAATATTATAAAACTCGAACCTCTCAGAGGATTCAGTCTGGTTGTGTTTGATGCATCAATGATTTTCAGCCTGATAGAGTTTTATTTCGGAGGTTCTGGTAAAGGTTATTACAAACCTGAAGGAAGAGAGTTTACTCCAATAGAACAGAGAATTATTCACAAAGTTGTCATGATGTTTCTTGAGAGCATGGAAGAGGCATGGAAGCCTGTGTTTCCAATAAAACCACATTATATTCGTAGTGAGATGAACCCTCAGTTTGTTACAATCGTTACTCCTGTGGATGTGGTTATAGAGACGAATTTTACCCTTGAAATTGAAACACGAGAATGTAGAATTATGGTATGCATCCCTTACTCTTCTGTTGAACCAATCAAAGAGAAGCTTTACAGTGCATTTTTGGCTGATACAGATGAAATAGATATGAAATGGATAGGACGCCTTAAAACACAGTTAAAAGAAGCTCCAGTGCGAATAGAAGCAGTACTTGGCAAAGTCACTATAGATTTTCAAACTCTGTTAAACATTCAAACAGGAGACATTATTACTCTTCAAAAAAGAGTAGATGAAGATATCGATGTCCTTGTTGAAGGTGTTAAAAAATTTAAGGGAAAGTTTGGCACTTTTAAAGGAAACTACGCAGTAAAAATATCAGGGGAGGCATAAAAATGGAAGAAAATAAACCTCAGGAACAACATCCAGAAGAAATATCTGAAGAAGAACTTGATATGGCAAAAGCTGTTGAAATGGAAAAAGCTATGAAAACTCAAAAAGAGGTTCAAACTCCAGATATTCAGGAGTTTACGCCCTCTGCTGACAAACCCAAAATAAGAGATATAGAATTCATTCTTGATATTCCTCTTGAACTAACAGTTATCATTGGACAAACAAAAATTCTTGTTCAGGAACTTCTTCAGTTAACGCAAGGTTCTGTTGTTGCTCTTGATAAGCTTGCAGGTGAACCAATGGAGGTTTATGTTAACGGCAAGCTTATTGGAAGAGGAGAGGTTGTTGTGGTAAATGAAAAATTCGGGATAAGAATTACTGATATTATAAGCCCGCAGGAAAGAGTAAAACAGCTTTCATAGGTGATAGAATGGAATACTTTAAGGTTATCGCATCTTTAGTGTTTATTATTGCAGCCATGTACATTGTTTTACGTTTAATGAAAAACAAAATAAATCCTGGAAAGGGCTTTATTCAGATTATATATTACCAGCCAGTAGGATATAAAAAGGGCATAGGAGTTTTAAAAGCTTTTGATGAATATCTCCTTGTTGGAATATCAGAAAATGGTCTAAGCCTCTTAAGCAAACTTGATTCCGCAAAGATTAAAGCAATCTTTGATGATGAAATCTATGAGAAAAAGCCTGCTTGGCAAAAATTTTTTAAAAACAGCCTGCTTACTATTTCCTTAGTTTTTATACCTGCAGTCTGTTTTTCAGCTCCTCAACCTGCTGGATTAGATGGGCTCTTTGGATTTTCCTCAGCAGTGGATCTTTTAGTTTTTATAACACTGCTTACTTTCCTTCCTGCAACACTTATTATGATGACATCTTTTACAAGAATAGTTATAGTTCTTTCCCTTCTCAGACAGGCATTGGGAACTCCTGCAGTTCCACCAAATCAGGTAATAGTTGGACTTTCTCTGTTTCTCACACTTTTTATTATGTCTCCAACATTAGACAGAGCTTATAATGAAGCATACATTCCTCTTTCAAAAAAAGAGGTTACAATGCAGGAAGCAATAAACAGAACATCAGTGCCGTTTAAAGAGTTCATGTTGAAACAGACAAGAGAAAGAGACCTGGCTCTTTTTCTTAAGCTTTCAAAAACAGAGATAAAACCAGCAATTCCAATGGATTTACCGATGAAAATAGTTGTTCCAGCATTTGCTCTTGGAGAGCTTAAAAGAGCATTTGAAATAGGATTTTTAATTTTTCTTCCATTTTTGATTATCGATATTGTAGTGGCAAGCATATTGCTTTCAATGGGAATGTTTATGGTACCACCAGCCATGATATCAATGCCTTTTAAACTTTTACTGTTTGTTCTTGTGGATGGATGGCAGTTAATAATTGGCTCTCTTGCAGGAGGATTTAAATGACAGTAGAGTTGTTAAACTATATATCAAAACAAACATTTGAGACAATTCTTCTGGTGGGTGGCCCTGTTTTGCTTGTAAGCCTCCTGGTGGGACTAATTATAGGTTTATTTCAGGCAATAACCCAACTTCAAGAGATGACAATAAGTTTCGTTCCGAAAGTAATTGCCGTGTTTCTCACATTGCTTCTCACACTGCCATGGATTGTCAATGTCATGATGCGATTTACAAGAGGAATTTTTGAAAATCTTCCAATGTATGTAAAATAAATGAACTATCTGGATCTCATTACAACAAACTTTTATAAATTCATCCCTGTTTTTATAAGGGTTTCAACAATTTTATTTTTCCTTCCTTATATTGGAAGTCGAACTGTTCCCTTGATGTTCAGAGCCTTTTTTGCTCTATCTGTATCTATTGCAATAATGCCTTTTTTACCTGTCAAGGAGGAAAATCTTTTTATATCTATTTTTAATGCCGTAGTGTTCGGTCTGGCTATAGGACTGATGACAAGAGTTATAATCGCAGCAGTTGAAACAGCTGCCCAGTGGATGAGTATTCAAATTGGTTTTTCCGTTGCAAATGTGTTCAATCCTCAGTTTGGAGAACTCATGGGGCCAATCAGTGTTTTTTATGAAATGTTTACAATAGCTCTTTTTTTCTCACTTGATTTACATCTAACGCTTGTAGAAATGATTATAAAAAGTTTTGAATTACCAGCAAAATATTCATTTACAGGCAATGTGATAGAGTTTTCTTATTTACTATTTCCTTTAGCATTAAAACTTTCAGCACCTGTGATACTTGTTCAGGTTTTAATGAACATAGGGCTTGGTTTTCTATCAAGAATTATGCCCCAGGCAAATGTATTTTTTGTAGGATTCCCTCTTCTGCTTGCAACTGGAGTCATTACTATGTGGATTAGCATTCCGATGTTTACAATGGTTCTTGGAAAAGCATTTATAAATCTTAAAGACGCATTGTTCAGTTTGCTGAGGTAAGACATGCCAGAAGAACTTCAAGAACGGACAGAACAGGCTACTCCTCGAAGAAAGGAAAAGGCAAGACAAAAAGGTGAGGTGCCAAGGAGTAGAGAATTAACTAGTATAATTGGAACATGGATGATTTTTCTTTATTTTGTATTTTCAGGAACATTTCTTTTAGGAATAATGCAGCATCTGAAAAACTCATTTATAAGGATAAAAAATCCTGATTTTATAGGTGGAGCTATACTGACGATAATGCAGGAAGAGATCAAATGGTTTTTTGTCCAGTTTACTCCCATTGCAGGAGTTATTATTTTCAGTGTTCTGCTTGTTCATTTTATTCAGACAGGATTTCTTTTCACAGGTGCACCACTTGTTCCGGATATTTCTAAAATAAGTCCTTTAAAAGGGCTTAAAAGACTTTTTTCAATGAATGCTCTTTTTGAAGCTATAAAAGGGACCTTAAAACTTATTGCTCTGGGCATGGTAATATATTTTGTTCTAAAAAAAGATGTCAATCTTCTGCCGCTTCTTGTTGACATGGATGTTAAGACTATAGCCGGTCTCAGTTTCCAGAAAATTTATCAGCTTGTACTTGCATGCCTTATCATGCTTACAATGTTTGCAGGTATAGATTTTGCTTATCAGAGATGGCAGTATGAAAGGAACTTGAGAATGACAAAACAAGAGATTAAAGAAGAATTTAAAGAAACCGAAGGCTCTCCATTAGTGAGAGCAAGAATAAGAAGTCTTCAGAGAGAAATGGCACGCAGAAGAATGATGCAGGAAGTGCCCAAAGCAGATGTTGTTATCACGAACCCGCTGCATTTTGCTGTTTGCATAAAGTATGACTCTACAAACATGCATGCCCCTGAGATTGTAGCAAAAGGAGCAAATATTCTTGCTGAGAGAATAAAAGAGATTGCACGTCAGGCAGGAATTCCGATTTATGAAAACAAACCGCTTGCACGAGCTTTATATAAAATTCCAGTTGGACATGAAATTCCAGCTGCACTCTATAAAGCAGTTGCTGCGATTTTAGCAGCTGTT
The DNA here is from genome assembly GCF_000423865.1 of Thermodesulfovibrio thiophilus DSM 17215. Taxonomy (NCBI): domain Bacteria; kingdom Pseudomonadati; phylum Nitrospirota; class Thermodesulfovibrionia; order Thermodesulfovibrionales; family Thermodesulfovibrionaceae; genus Thermodesulfovibrio; species Thermodesulfovibrio thiophilus. Next base: position 40,308 of record NZ_AUIU01000015.1, on the reverse strand, counting down.
TATAAAATCAAGGGAAGACAGGTGGTATGAACATTTTAAGTTACATAAGAAGCGATGTCTTAATCGCTGTTGGAATAATTCTAATACTGATATTCATGATTGTTCCTTTACCACCTTTCATGCTTGACCTTTCTCTTACAATGAGTATCACTCTTTCAATTCTGATTATACTCGTTTCATCTTATGTTAGAAAACCGCTCGATTTCTCAGTTTTTCCTTCTGTTTTGCTGATTGCGACACTTCTCAGACTTTCTCTTAACATCGCTTCAACTCGATTGATTCTTACTCGTGGAGAGATTGGAACTGAAGCAGCAGGAAAGGTTATTAAAGCATTTGGAGAGTTTGTCGTCAGCGGAAACTTTGTTGTTGGCTTAATTGTTTTTTTAATCCTGGTAATAATCAATTTTATTGTAATCACAAAAGGTGCAGGAAGGATTGCTGAAGTTTCTGCTCGTTTTACACTGGATGCAATGCCAGGTAAACAGATGAGTATAGATGCAGACCTAAATGCAGGGCTTATTGATGAAAAAGAGGCAAGACGCAGAAGAGAAGAAATAAGCAGAGAGGCTGACTTTTATGGTGCAATGGATGGTGCTTCTAAATTTATTCGTGGTGACGCAATTGCAGCGATTATTATCATGATTATAAATATTATAGGTGGAATTCTCATCGGAGTGATTCAGAAAGGCATGGCAATCAGTGATGCAGTGCAGACCTACGTAATACTGACAATAGGAGATGGCCTTGCAGCACAGATTCCAGCTTTGATTACATCAACAGCCGCAGGTATTGTTGTCTCAAGAGCAGCAACTGAGGCAAATCTCGGACAGGATATTTTACAGCAGCTTTTTAAAAATCCCAAAACTCTTGCAACTGCAGGAGGAGTTCTCCTGCTTCTGGGATTGATACCAGGACTGCCTCATCTTCCATTTATAACTATTGCACTTGTTTCAGGAGCAGTTGCCTATTTAATGGTGAGCAAAGAAAAGAAAGACAAAGCAGTTACGCCACCTCCTATGGAAGAAAAACCTCTTTCAATGGAAGCACAACTTGAAAGCCTCTTGAGGGTTGATCCTATCTCACTTGAAATCGGATATAATCTTATTCCTCTTGTTGAAGGTGACAGTTCTTTAGTTGAACGCATTCGTTCACTGAGAAAACAGATAGCAATGGAGATGGGTTATATAGTGCCATCAATTCATATAAAAGACAATCTAATCCTAAAGCCGTCCCAATACAGTATTCTGATAAAGGGCATTGAGATATCAACCTCAGAGATAATTCCGGGAAGATATCTTGCAATAGGAGCACGTCCTGGACAGGATATTGATGGCATTCCCACAAAAGATCCAGCTTTTGGCGTGGACGCTTTATGGATTGAAGAGAAAGATGTCTCAAAATCTCAGATGCTTGGTTTTACTGTTGTTGATGCTGCTTCTGTTATCGTTACTCATTTAAGAGAAATTCTCAGAAACTATGGTTACGAACTGCTCGGGAAACAGGAAACCCAGAGACTGCTTGATAATCTTGCAAAAACTCATCCAAGAGTTGTTGATGACTTGGTTCCAAATGTTCTAAATCTTTCGCAGGTTCAAAAAGTTCTTCAGAATCTTTTAAGAGAACGAGTATCAATAAAGGATTTACAGACAATTCTGGAAACTCTTGCAGAATATGCAAATATAACAAAAGACCCTGATATTTTAACTGAGTATGTCAGACAGGCATTGTCAAGACAGATAACAAAAAGTGTACAGAATCCTGACGGTTCCATTTCTGTAATTCTTTTCGACCCTTCGCTTGAAAAAACATTTATTGAATCCCTTCAGACAACACCACAGGGTATAAATTTTGCTTCAGATCCTGTATTGATGGAAAAAATAATTGAAAAAGTCAAACATATCGCAGACGAAGCGACCATAAAAGGATATCAACCTGTCTTAATATGTTCTCAGGCAATAAGACGATTTATAAAAAGATCAGTTGAAAGAATTGCTCCGTCATTACCTGTGCTTTCACCACAGGAGATAGCTCAGGGAGTAAAAATATTTATCATTGGCACAGTAAAACCTGATTAGGAGGGAATGAATGAAGATAAAGAAGTTCCAGGGAAGAAGCTTTAAAGAAGTTTTAGAAACAGTTAAAAAAGAAATGGGGCCTGATGCAGTAATTCTGTCAAGCTATTCAAAAAAAGACCCGCTTTCAGAGGGTAGTTATATAGAGATAACTGCAGCTATAGATGCAGAAGATGAAATACCAGCAGCAGAGGTACTGAATAAGAGATTGAATTCAGAACCTGATTATGAACTCCTAAAGGAAATAGAAAAACTTAAAGCTGAAGTAAGCATCTTAAGAGAAAGTGTTACAAAACTATTCCCTTCACTTGATGATATATCAAAAAGAGGACTTTACAATTTTCTGATAAAAAATAATGTTGAGCCTTATCTCGCGTTAATGCTTATAGAAAAAGCAAATGATATGAATGAATTAAGAACAGCTCTTGAACATGAAATGAACATCTGCAGAAATAACTTTGATGAGGAAAGGGGATTTATTTTCTATGGACTTCCAGGAGTTGGTAAAACAACTACAGTTTTTAAAATGGGAAGGCTTTTAAAGTCTAACAATGAAAAAATTATGGTGATTTCTCTTGACCAGCGAATCAGTTCTGTGGCTTATATAAAAGAAGTAGCAATAAAATTAAAATGCGAGGCAAAAGTTGTGAACGAACCAAAAGAACTTTATAAAATAATGCATAAAGAGATTGATAGAAAAAAATTGCTCATTGATACTCCAGGAGATATAAATATGAATCTAGCAGATGATCTTAAAAATCTGTTAAAAGATATGCCCATAAAAAAATGTCTTCTTATGGATGCATCAATGTCAATGCAGTCAAGTTTTAAAGCATTAAAAACAATGGATACAGCTTCAGTTGATTGCATAAGCTTTTCCAAAATTGATTTAGCTCAGACCTATGGAAATTTATATAATCTAACAGTTTTATCTGGCAAACCTGTAAGTTTTATCACGTCAGGTTCTTACAATGAAGATACAGCTCGAATATTTCCTCCTAATACCATAACAACTCTAGTTGTAGGAGGAGGATATGAAAATTAATATACCGAGAATCATAACTGTATCAAGTGGAAAGGGAGGAGTTGGCAAAACTAATTTTGTAACAAACATTGCACTCATTTTCAGAAGCATGCAAAAGAGAGTGCTGCTCATGGATGCAGATATAGGCCTAAGCAATATTGATATAATGTTCGGAATCGCACCAAAATACAATATAAAGCATTTAATATCAGGTGAAAAATCAATGGCTGACATTATTGTTAAAACATCGGAAGGCATCGATATCATACCAGCCAGTTCAGGCATGAGAGACCTCACTCAACTCGGGATTGAGCAAAAAATGAAGATTATTCAGGCACTTGAAGACCTCAATTCTGATTATGATATTTTTCTTATTGACACCGGTGCAGGCATTTCTGACAATGTAACTTTTTTCTGTTCTGCTGCTCATGACAATATCATCATAGTTACTCCTGAGCCAACATCCATTGCAGACGCCTATGCATTAATTAAGATTCTCTATAGAGAACACCAAGAAAAAAACTTTCGTATAGTTGTTAATAACACTAAAAATAATAAAGAGGCTAGAGAAACCTTTAAAAAACTTTCTATGGTAACAGAGAGATTTCTTGGCATAACTCTTGACTGGCTTGGAGCACTGCCATATGATGAAAAAATAAAATATGCTATTATTGAACAAAAGCCATATATAAATTTATATCCAACATCTGAATTTTCAAGAAAACTGACAGAAATTGCAAAGCAATTTTTACAAAAAGAGGTAGATTTATTAAAAGGAGGGATGCAGTTTTTCCTTAAGAAAGCATTAACAACATAAATTTATATGTTTTATTCTGAAGATGATAAAGAAAAACTTATTAGACAGTTCCTGCCAAAAATAAAGCATCATGCTTTAAAATACTATCATATTGTACAAAATACTCTGGAATTAAATGATTTAATTTCAGCCGGGATTAAGGGATTACTTGAAAGTTTAAATAAATACAATCCCTCCTTTAATGTCCCTCTTGCTTCTTTTATAGATTACAGAATAAGAGGTGCCATACTGGATGAGATTCGTTCTTTGGATGTTTTTTCAAAAGAATTTCGCAGGAAAATAGAAGGTGTCAGAAAAGCTTATAACAGTTTAAAACATTCTGGTAGAGAACCAACAGATAAAGAGCTTGCAGAATCTTTAAATATTACCCAAGAAGAATTACAGGAAATATATCAAAGCATGACAGCATCTGAGATAATAAGCTTAGATTCATCTATACACGGTAAGGATGGAGATACATTAACTCTTATTGATGTCATTTCTGATGAAAAAAATCTTTTTGAAGAAATAAAATTTCGAGAATTGAAAAAGAATTTATCTGCTGCGATAAAGCATCTTTCGGAAACAGAAAAACTTGTTATAACTCTTTATTATTATGAAGATTTAAACATGAAAGAAATTGCCGAAGTTTTGGGAGTTTCTCTATCCAGAGTAAGTCAGATTCATGGTAAAGTTTTATTGAAACTAAAAAATTTTCTTGAAACTGAAGTTGGTTAACTAAGAAATTTTGTATAATATTATCAACTGAATCAGGAGGGTTAACAATGAAAAATATAAAACAAACTGTTTTCAGGCTTCTTAATCATCCTGATTCTTTTAGACGCAGGAAAGCTGCAGAAGAGCTTGCTCAAGCCGATGAACGGGCGGTATATCCGTTGATTAAAGCTTTAAGAGATGAAAGCACAGCTGTTCAAGAAGCTGCAACTCAATCTCTTATATATCTCGGCAATTCGGATAATGCATTCTTTACAAATTCTGGAGAACTTGTTGCATATATGGTTATCCCTCTCTTAAGAGAAGAGGAGACTTATTTAAGAAACACAGCGCTATTGATTATAAAAGAAATCGGACACAGAGCACCGGAACTTTTATATAAACTTTTAAAGGATAAAGATGCTGATATAAGAAAATTTGCTCTTGATTTAATCGGACAAATAAAAACCGGATTTGATCCATCAAAAGTGCTTCCTCTACTTAAAGATGACAATGGAAATGTAAGAGCTGCTGCTGCTAATGCATTGGGAGAACTCGGATATAAAGAAGCAATACCAGCTCTTATAGAGAGTTTAAAAGATGAAGAATGGATTGTTTTTTATGTTTTGCAGGCTCTGGCAATGCTTCAAGCAGCTGAAGCTGCAGAACAAATAGGTAAACTTATTTTGAATACAGACTCCCTTGTAATCAAAGCAGAAGCAATAGAAACACTTGGCAAAATTGGAACAGAAAAAATTGCTGAACCTCTTTTAAGATATTTTCCTGTTGCGAATAAAGATGAAAGAATAGAAATAGTAAAGGCTTTAATAAGAATAAACATCATTCCACTTGAGTACAATTTAAAGGAAGAAATTATATCTATTTTACAAAGTAAGGAATGGGAAGAAAAATTAATAGCATTAAAAGGTATAAAATTAACAAATCTTATAGAAGCAGCTTCTTTTATTGTAGAAGAAGCAGGAGCTCTTGATCCTTCATGTTTTGATTATGAAGAAAAAATTAAAGCATTAGAAGACACCCTCGTTTATATAAATTCTGAAGATGCTTTAATTTCTATGCTTGCAAACAATAAACTCAAATATCGAGCTAAAGCTTTTGTTATCAGAGTGCTTGGTAGATTAAAAAGCAAAAAAGCCATCCCAATTTTAATAAAACTTCTTGAAGACATAAAAAGAGACATAAGAATTGCCTCTGCAAGGGCTCTTGGTGATATCGGTGCAAAGGAAACTATACAGCATCTGGTAAAAAAGAGTCATGAAGATCCTGATGCAAATGTTAGAAAAGCAGCAATACAGGCTTTAGGAATGATAAGAGCTTCTGAAGCATATGACTCTCTGTTAGATTTGCTTGAAAGAGAGATATATCAAGATAATATTGAAACAATTGTAGAAGCTCTTTTAATCATTGACCAGGAAAAATTTCTAAAGAATTTAAAATCTTATAAAAGGGAAGTAAAAAAAGCTCTTGCTGGCATAACATATTCAATGGATATTCTGAATATGCTTATTCAATGCGATGATAAAGAAGTTCGTAAAGCAGCCATTTATCAACTGGGAAAGCTCGCCTCACCAGAAGCATTAAATAAAATTCTTGAATTCATTAAATCTGAAGATAAAGACTTAAAAAAATCAGCTATTTTAGCACTTGGAGAGGCTAATTTTTGTTCTGAAGAACTGCTTCAATGTCTGGAAGATGAAGATCCCTGGATCAGATACTATACAATTAAAGCTATCAGTAAAGCATGTGATCCTGAAATTTTATTAGAGAAAATATCATCTCTTCTTGATGACCCATTTCCTCCTGTTGTAATTGCCGCTATAGAAGCTCTGGAAGAAACAGGAAATCCAGAGAAAGTTTATGACATACTTGTCCCGAAGAAAGATCATCCTGCTCAAGAGGTAAAAGAAAAGATACAGGAGGTTTTACAGAGAATATGATAGCACTGGCTGCATCCTCTTCTGGAACAATATCTGACGAAGTGTTTGTACAGCTCAGAGACTTTATTTATGAAAAAACAGGCATATATGTACCTGACAATAAAAAATATTTTTTAGAAAACAGACTCAGTAAAATTTTAAGAGATAAAAATTTACGCAATTTTGAAGACTATCTTTATTTTTTAAAATACAGTGCTACAAAGCAGGATATAGCAAAGCTTTATGATACTATTACAACAAATGAAACATTTTTCTTTAGAGAACCACAGCAATTTGAAGTTTTTTCGGATCCTCTTATTTCACAGATAATAAAAGAAAATTCGCAAATGGGAAGAAAAGATATAAAAATCTGGTCTGCTGCGTGTTCAACAGGAGAAGAACCTTATACAATTGCCATGATTTTAGCTGATAAACAGGAATTAATTTCATTCAGAAAAGAGATATATGCTTCAGATATAAGTGAGAGTGTGCTTATTTCTGCTAAGAGAGCCATGTATGGCTCTTATTCAATCAGAAATGTTCCACCTCAATATCTGGCAAAATATTTTAAAGATTCAAGTGGCGTATATGTTCTTTCAGAAACCATAAAATCAATGGTGAAATTTATGAATATAAATCTTATAGAAGAAAAAGAAGTAAAACAGCTTAAGGGACTGGATGTTGTGTTCTGCAGAAATGTATTAATTTATTTTGATGATAAGGCAAAAAAGAAAGCTGTTTCTCTGATTTATGATGTTTTACGTCCTAAAGGATATCTGTTTGTTGGAACATCTGAAAGTCTTCACAATATTACGAGGGCTTTCCATCCTGTAGTTATAAATAAAGTTGTTGTATATCAAAAAGTTTAATAGGAGGATATTATGAAAGTCCTTGTAGTGGATGATGATAAAACAACTCGAAAAATGATTTCTTTAATTCTCAACAGTAAGGGATATGAGGTTGTAACAGCTGAAAATGGTATAGAAGCATTACAAAAGTTAGGTATTGAAGATATAAATTTGATTCTTACAGATATGAATATGCCTTATATGGATGGCATAGAGCTTGTCAAGCAAATAAGATCTAGCCAAGAGCGTTCTAATATTCCTATTGTTATGATAACAACAGAGGCTGATGAAGAAGAAAAGAGAAAAGCTTTCGAAGCAGGAGTTGATGATTATCTTGTAAAACCTACAACTTCTGAGGAAATTTCACAAAGCATAAAAAAGATTTTGAAAAAATTTTTTAGTAAATTTGATAAAAAGATATCAGGAGGTTACGATGTTTAATTATAAGATAAAAGTTCTTGTTGTAGATGACTTCCCAACGATGCGGCGAATTATAAAAAATCTTCTTAAACAGCTTGGTTTTGAAAACATTGATGAAGCAGAGAATGGAGAAGAAGCTCTTAAAAAATTAAGAAATTCAGAATATGGGCTTGTAGTTTGTGATTGGAATATGCCTGTTATGGAAGGCATTGATCTTTTAAAAAATGTAAGAAGTGATCCAGCATTAAAAGATATCCCTTTTTTAATGGTTACAGCAGAGGCTGAGAAAGAGAAAGTTATCGAAGCGATAAAAGCCGGAGTTGACAATTACATAGTTAAACCATTTACAGGAGAAGTTTTAAAAGAGAAACTTGAAAAAATCGCTCAGAAAAAACCATCTCTTAAGGGAGGACAGTAATGGCTGATGAGATGGATGAGATAATAAACGAATTTATTGTTGAAGCAGAAGAAATTCTTGAACAACTTGATCCTCTTTTTGTTGAACTGGAACAAAAAGGCCAGGATCCTGAAATCATAAACGAAATATTCAGAGGTATGCATACTCTTAAAGGTGCTGCCGGATTTTTGGGCTTTCAAGATGTCGTTGATGTTGCACACAGAGCAGAAACTATTTTAAAAAAAGTAAGGGAAGGAGAAATACATATTTCTCCAGAGATAACTGATGCTATTCTTAAAGCAACAGATACATTACGACTGCTAATTTCTCATATTAAAGCAAAAGATGAAGTACTAGAAAATATCCAACCTGTTCTTGAGTTACTTGATAAAACACTTGAGAAATCTTCTTCAGAACAATTAAAAGAAGCTGAACAACCAGAGACTGAACAGAAGCCTGAAGAACCATTATCAGAAGAACCTGAAACAAAAATTCCAAAAGCTGAAGACATTGTTACACAGATTCCAAAAGAGAAAGAAAAAGAAGTTTCCACTCTCAGAGTTGATGTAGAAAGAATAGATAAAGTAATGGACCTTGCTGGTGAGATAGTTTTAGCCCGCAACAGACTTCTTAATTTATCGAATAAACTTGAAGCAAAATATGCAGGAGATGAACATGTAGAAGGACTGATTGAAACAACCTCTTTTCTTGATAGAGTTACCTCTGATTTACAGCTTGCAGTAATGAAAATGAGAATGCAACCGCTTCAGAAAGTTTTTGTAAAATTCCCAAGAATGGTAAGAGATCTTGCAAGAGCACTTAATAAAGAAGTTGACCTAGAGATTATAGGTGAAGATACAGAAGTTGACAAATCAGTCATTGAACACATTGGAGATCCTCTTGTCCACATAATAAGAAACTCATTAGATCACGGTATAGAAACTCCAGAAGAAAGAGAATTAAAAGGTAAATCTCCAAAAGGTAAAATCGTTATAAATGCTTATCAAAAAGGAACTCAGATTGTAATAGATATCACCGATGATGGTAAGGGAATAGATTACGAAGCAGTTAAAGCAAAGGCCATTACAAAGGGATTAATTACACTAGAAGAAGCTGAAAAAATGTCTGAGGAAGCTATAATAAATTTAATTTTTTTACCTGGTTTCTCAACAAAAGATGTTTCAACAGAGGTAAGTGGACGTGGTGTCGGGATGGATGTGGTTAAATCAAATGTTGCAAAACTTAATGGCTATGTAGAAATTTTTACTGAAAAAGATAAGGGTACAACATTCAGAATCAGTCTACCTCTCACGCTCGCAATAATTCAGGCCATGATGGTTCAGGTAGGAAATGAAATTTATGCTATTCCTCAGTCTATGATTGAAGAAACATTAAGAATTAGTATTAATGATATTAAAGAAGTAACAGGACAGAAGGTTCTGACAATAAGAGATCGAGTATTACCGCTTTTTTTACTTAATGATATTCTTGGAGCTCCCGATAATGCCGATAATGATAGGAAATATGTTCTTGTTGCATCTGTGGGAGACAGAAAATTCTGTATTTCCGTTGAATCTGTGCTTGGGCAGGAAGAAATTGTTATAAAAACAATAAATGGTATAGATTCAGAAGAATGTGGAATAATGGGTGCTACCATAACAGGAGATGGAAAGGTAGTTTTAATACTCGATCTTGCTGGACTTTCAAGAAGAGTTTTAACTATAAAATAAATTTTAAGGAGTATCGACATGAAACAGTATATCGGTTTTATTCTTGAAAGAAACGAATACACCGTGCCTATTCTTAAAGTGCAGGAAATTATTAAACTTCCTCAGATCACAAAAATGCCAGGTGTCCCTTATTATGTTGAAGGAGTTACAAATCTTCGTGGCAGAATAATTCCTGTGGTAAATTTAAAAAAAATTCTTGGTATCCAAGAACAAAGCCCTGGCAGTAAAGTAATTGTAATTTCATCAGGAAAGATAACATTTGGTGCTTTGGTTGATGATATTACAGGAGTTGTAAATATAGATGAAAAAGATATTGAGCCTGCTGAAGAATTTTTACAACACGGCCAGAGTCAGGTGGAAGGAGTTGCTCGTTTAAATGATAGATTACTTGTTTTGCTTGATACAAAAAAATTAATTCCTACTGAAGACCAGAGTCTTTTTGAAGAAGATATAGTGGAAATCCATGAAGATGGTAACAGAGTTGAGGTCATTAAAAAGCTTACTGGTATGGGTGGAGAAATGACCTTCAAAGAGATTGTTGATCCGGTCAAGTTTTATCAAGAAAAGGGGCTATCAAAAGATGATCCAAAATATATGCTTCTAGAAGAGATAACTAATTTTATGAATATGGTTGCACAGGGAGATTACGAACAGGCAAATAAAATAATGAACAACATTATTCAAAAAAGCCAGAGTGATTTATTTAAGGAAGTCGGAAAGGTAGCAAGAAAGCTACATGATTCTCTGAAAAATTTTAGAGAAGCTCTTGATCCAAGATTGAAAGAAATTGCTACAGAAAAGATGCCTCGAGCAGTTGATCAACTTCAGATGGTCATTGATAAAACAGAAGAAGCAGCTCAAAGAACTTTAGAAATTGCTGAAAAATATATTTTACAGATGGATAACTTTTCAAATCATTTAAGACAAATTCAGGGACCAGCAGAAAGTATAGAGGTTCTTAAAAATTTTAAAAACTCTCTTGAAGATGATCTAACCGAAATTATCACAACTCAATCCTTTCAGGATTTAACAGGACAGGTTCTTAAAAAAGTGATATCACTTGTAGGAGACCTGGAAGTTGAGCTTATCAGACTCATAAAAACGTTTGGATTAAAAATTGAAGAAAAAGAAGTAGTTCAAAAAGAAACTGAAAAAGTTTCACAGGAAGATGTAGATGACTTACTTAAAGAATTTGGCTTTTAAGGAGCGCGATATATGATTAAAGTACTTGTTGTAGATGACTCTGCATTCATGAGAAAAGCTATATCTTCAATGCTTCAGGAAGACCCTGAGATAAAAGTAATCGGCATGGCAAGAGATGGAATTGAAGCTGTTCAGATGGTTCAGGAACTTAAACCTGATATAGTAACAATGGATGTTGAGATGCCAAGAATGGACGGAATCACTGCATTAAAAGAAATAATGCAGAAAAACCCGGTTCCTGTGATCATGGTTAGTTCATTAACAACAGAAGGAGCAAAGGTAACACTTGAAGCTCTTGAACTTGGGGCTGTTGATTTTATTCCTAAAAACCTGGCAGAACTATCCGTCAACATTGTCAAGATCAAAAGCATGCTCATAGATAAAATTAAAACAATAGGCAAAAGAGGCATTGTAAGGAAAAGACCTGTATCTAAAACAACAGAGAAACAAATTGAAATACCAAAAGAAATGCCAAAGGTTAGAACAACTGGAGAAAGAAAAGTAGGTATAGTATCAATAGGTACATCAACAGGTGGGCCTAAAGCTTTACAGGAAATAATTCCAAAACTACCAAAAGATTTTCCAGTTCCAGTGGTAATTGCACAACACATGCCACCAAATTTCACAAAACCTTTTGCAGAGAGGCTTGACCAGCTAAGTCATCTTCATGTTAAAGAAGCTGAAGAAGGAGAAAGTGTAAAACCTGGCATTGTATATGTAGCTCCTGGCAGAGGACATATGAGAATTAAAAGAAGAGGTATTGAGACTTATGTTTCGATTTCAGAGGAAAAAGAAGAATTTATATACAGGCCAAGTGTGGATTTTCTGATGTTCTCTGTTGCAGATTGTTTCCCAGGTAGAAGTCTTGGAGTAATATTAACTGGCATGGGGAATGATGGAGCTAAAGGATGTAAAAGAATAAAAGAAACTGGCGGAAGAGTATTTGCTCAAAGTGAAGAAAGTTGTGTAGTATACGGTATGCCACGTGCAGTAGTAGAAGCAGGTATTGCTGATAAAGTAATACCTCTTGAAGAGATAGCTGGTGAAATAATAAATTCAGTATAGGAGGATGCCTTGCAGGAAGAAATGATAGAAAGAATCATTCTTAAAACAGTTGATATCCCTTCTTTGCCTCCAGTTGCCATGAAAGTGATGAATCTTATAAAAGATGATTTCGCTTCTTTAAAAGCTCTAGAAGAAATAATATCACGTGACCAGGGTTTTGCAACAAGACTTTTAAGAATAGCAAACTCTCCATATTACGGTAGAGATAGAAAAATTGAAGATATTTCTCAAGCTCTGCTTCTTATAGGTTTTGAAACTTTAAAATCACTTGTGATTGCAGCATCTTTGAAAGATTTGAACAGGCAATTTGGAATATTTGAGCAAAAACTGTGGGAACACAGTCTTGGAGTTGCTCTATGTTCAAGTTTGCTTGCCATGGTAACGCGTCTTGCTACCTCAGATGAGGCTCTTGTGTGTGGATTAATGCATGATGTTGGTAAAACAGTAATCAACAATGCAATGCCTGAACTGTATATACAAATTTATGAAAAAATGTATAAAGAAAAACGTACGTTAATTGAAATCGAAAATGAGGTACTTGGATTTAATCACACAACCATAGGCAATCTTATAGCTAAAAAGTGGAAACTTCCTGAAAAATTAGAAATGATTATAACTTATCATCATACCTATCCTTATCCGGATTATGAAGATCAGGCTTTTGCAAACATCTGTAACCTGGTCAGAGTTGCAGACCAGATATGTCTTAATCTTGCAATAGGGTTAAAAGATCCCATTGAAACTGAAATAGATTATGAATCCGTTGGGATGACAGAAGAATCTCTAAAAGAGCTCATAGGATTGTTTACAATAAAATTTGACAAGCAAAAAGATTTTCTACTGAGTTAAGAAAATGACTGCAGAAGACAGGATAGATCCGCTGGGACAGTATCGAGGCATACGATCTTTAAGAGAAGGCTCTGTTTTTGCAAAATACAAAATCAAAAAAAAGTTTAAAAAGAAAGAAGAATCTAATGAAGAAAGCTCTTCTTCAGAGGAAAAGACTTCAGAACACAGAATAGATATCGAAGCATAAAATCTCTCAAATTACAAAATAATCCTGTCTTTATTCCAGCCGTCTAACATTTGACTTCAGGCTTTATGAAAATTAAGAATACACTGCTTTTAACTGTCCGCAAGCTGCAAGAATATCTTTACCTTTGCTTTTTCTTATAAAAACTGAATATCCCTTTGATATCAGTATTTCCTGAAAATTGACAATATCCTCTTCATCAGGATTATCAAACTCAGAACCTGCCCATGGATTAAAAGGAATGAGATTTATCTTTGAGGGAATATCCCTGAGAAGTTTAGCAAGCCTGTAAGCATCTTTCTCTGAACAGTTTATGCCTTTTAGCATAATATACTCAAATGTGATTCTTTCTCTGGGCTTTAACGGATATTCTTTCAAAGAATTCAAGAGTTCATGTAGTGGATATTGTTTATTAATTGGCATGAGGAAGCTTCTCATTTCAGGATCTACAGTGTTTAATGAAACCGCGAGTTTTATATTGGGTGCTTTATACGGAAGTTGTTTAAGAGCAGGAATAATCCCGGCTGTGGATAGAGTAATTCTTTGAGGTGAAAACTGAAGTAGGTTTTTAAACCTCCATAATGCTTCAATAACATTCTCAAAGTTTAACAAAGGTTCACCCATTCCCATAAAAACAATATTTGTAATTTTTTTAGCATCCTTTTCTATTAACCTAGTTACCTGAATAAACTGGTCAATTATTTCCCATACCTTCAGATTTCTTTTAAATCCAATTTGCCCGGTAAGACAGAATCTGCATTTAAGAGCACACCCGACCTGACTTGAAATGCAGAGAGTTAATCTATCTTTATCAGGAAGCAAAACACTTTCTATCTGTTCTTCATCTTCAAGTTTCCAAAGAAATTTTTCAGTTCCATCACGACTAATTTTTCTGTCAATCAAAATAAGATTACCGATATAATATTTTTTTGAAAAGCTTTCTCTAAGAGCTTTTGACCATTCAGTAATCTCATCCACAGAGATTGCAAATTTTCTATAAATCCAGTTAATAAGCTGTTTTGCTCTGTAGGAAGGCAAGGATTCATCTTTTATGATTTTTTCTGTTTGAAATAAATTAAGATCTTTCAGGTTTATCATTTATCCGCATTCAAAATCAGGTAAAGGAATTCCGAGTCTGAGAAGATGATTTTTCAGATAGTTGCATACATCTTGAGGTTTGTCCAATATTTGAAAATATTTAAAATCTTCAATATTTATTGTCCCCGTTGTTTTTGGTGTAGTTACAAACCATTCAAGCAAGGTTTCCCAGTAAGCTTTGCTATAAAGAATGATCGGAAAAGATTCAATTTTGCCTGTCTGAACAAGAGTTAAAGCTTCAAAAAGTTCATCAAGAGTTCCAAATCCTCCGGGAAATATTATAAATCCAAAAGCATATTTTATAAACATGAGCTTTCTTAAAAAGAAATATCTAAATGAAATAGAAATATCCAGATAAGGGTTCGGATGCTGTTCATGTGGTATTTCGATATTAAGTCCGATTGATTTCCCTTTTCCCATCTTTGCTCCTCGGTTTGCAGCTTCCATTATACCAGGCCCTCCGCCTGTTATAATTGAAAAGCCAGATTGGCTTAAAAGCTGTGCAACTTTCATAGCTTCCTGATAATAAAAATTGTCCTCTTTCAATCTTGAACTTCCAAATATTGATATAGCAGGTCCAATTCCGTGAAGAGTTTCAAATCCTTCAACAAGCTCTGATAGTATTCTAAAAACACGCCATGTATCAGAAGACTTAAAATCCTCTATCATCCTCATCCTCTATAATTGTAGTTCTTATCAATACAAGTATTGCTGAGTGTGGCACAATTAAATACTTCTTTTCTTCAAACTCTATCTCAATCCCTGCATCTTTAAGAAAAAGTGCATAGTCACCTTCACGAGCCTGAAGCGGAATATATTTGATGGATTCAGTATTTGTTTGTTTCCACGGCTCTTCAAGTACTAACGAAGGGTCATGTACAGGATAACCAGGTCCCACTTTGATAATCCTTCCAGCAAGAACTTTATCCTTTTCTTTCACAGTCGGAGGTAAAAAAAGGCCAGCAGATGTTTTATCTATTTTTTCATCAGGCTCAATAAGAACCCTGTCACCAACAATAATAAATTCTCTTTTTGTTTTCATTTCTTTTTTTTAACAATTAAATTTTATTTTATTATTTTTCATCAGCTACACCTGGTAAACCCGCAACTATGGCATATAACACATCCCTCTTCATATGATAAAGAGCTTCCGCACTCAGGACAGGCTCCATAATGAGCAACTTCTGAATTACTTTTTATTTCGTCTTTGTCTTCTATTATATCGCCTCTACTATCTCTTAACTCAGCTTCAATTGCCTTTGCAATAGCATCTGAGCAGCTCGTAATCTTACCATTACCTGACCAGACAGGAGCATGACAGGAAATTCCTTTAAGTTGTTTTACTATTTCTTGTGTTTCGATTCCACTTCTCATAGCAAGAGATATAAGCCTTCCAATTGCTTCTGCCTGTGATGCTGCACACCCACCTGCTTTACCTATATTTGTGAATACTTCAAATGGTTTTCCATCTTTATCTTTATTGATTGTTACATAAAGATTGCCACAACCTGTTTTCATCAATCTTGTTATACCTTTAAGTGTTTCCGGTCTTTTTCTTGGTTTCAGGCTTATCTGTGTTAATTGAGTCTCTGTTTTCTGTCCCTTCTGAATAACCTGTCCCTGCCTTGAGCCATCCCTGTAAACAGTAACACCTTTACAGCCTAGACGATAGGCAAGCAGATAGACTTCTCTTACATCTTCTTCTGTAGCGTCATGTGGAAGATTCACTGTTTTGCTTACAGCATTATCAACATATTGCTGAAATGCTGCCTGCATACGAATATGTTCTGATGGAGCAATCTCATGCGCTGTTACAAAAATTTTCTTTATTTCCTCAGGTATTTCCTTTATCTGCTGAATGGAACCTGTTTCAGCTATTTTCTCTGCAAGAGAATCTGACCACAGCCCGAGTCGTTCCATTTCCTTTTTAAAATACTGGTTAACTTCAACAAGTCTTGTCCCGTCCATAACATTTCTTGCAAAACATAATGCAAAGAAAGGCTCTATTCCTGAAGAACATGCAGCTATGATGCTTAAGGTTCCTGTTGGCGCAATTGTTGTTATAGTAGCATTTCTTAAAGGAAGTTTATCATAGTATATGCTTTTTTCATAATTAGGGAAAGTTCCTCTTTCTTTTGCAAGTTGTATTGAAGCAAGTCTGCCTTCATTAAGTATAAACTTCATTATCTGTTCTGCTAAATTCAAAGCCTCTTTGGAATGATATGGAATTTTTAACTGAACAAGCATATCAGCCCATCCCATTACTCCAAGACCAATCTTTCTGTTAGACTTTGTCATTTTTTCAATAAGTACAAGCGGATATTTGTTTGCATCAATTACATTATCAAGAAAATGAACTGCTTTCCACACAGTATCCCTGAGAAGTTCCCAGTTAACCGACGTGTCTTTTACCATTTTTGCAAGATTTATTGACCCAAGATTACAGGACTCATATGCAAAAAGAGGTTGCTCTCCGCATGGATTGGTTGCTTCAATCTCTCCCAGCTGCGGGGTTGGATTTGCAGCATTGATTCGATCAAGAAAAACTATTCCTGGCTCACCATTTTTCCATGCCTGATGAATTATCAAATCAAAAACATCTTTTGCTTTAAGTTTCTTTACTATTTGACCTGTTCTTGGATTAACAAGCTCATATTCTTCATCATTTATAACAGCTTTCATAAACTCTTCAGTTAAGCCAACAGAAATATTAAAATTTGTAAATCTCGTAAGGTCATCCTTGCATCTAATGAATTCAAGTATATCTGGATGATCAACACGCAAAAGTCCCATATTAGCACCTCTGCGTCTCCCTCCCTGCTTAACAGCCTCTGTTGCTGAGTCAAAAACACCCATAAATGAGACAGGGCCTGAACTTATTCCCTTTGTTGATCCCACAACATCACCCTTAGGCCTCAAGCGAGAGAAACTAAACCCTGTACCACCACCGGATTTATGGATCATTGCAGCATACTTAACAGCATCAAAAATGCCTTCCATAGAATCCTCAACAGGAAGAACAAAACAAGCGCTTAATTGACCAAGAGGTGTTCCTGCATTCATAAGCGTAGGACTGTTAGGTAAAAATCTGAGTGATGTAATTAATTCAAAAAATTCATCTTTTGTCTTGTAAATCTCTTTTTCTGATTTACCATACTTCGCATCTATTTGGGCAATTGCAGTAGCCACTCTTTTAAATAACTCTTCAGGAGTTTCAATTAATCTGCCTTCTTCGTCCCTTTTTAGATATCGCCGTTTTAAAACTTCTATTGCATTGGACGTTAATTCGATATTTTGTTTAGTTTTTTCCATGCTTATCTCCTTTCATAACCAAAAAATTATTCAATAATTTAATTGTTAATACATTATAGTTTAGTTTATAATTTTAAACATGATAGGTGATATTTTTCTACTCATTTTTTGTCTTCTCTTGATATTGCTGAGTGCGGAGATATTTACGAACGGTATCGAAGTTTTCGGCAAAAGACTTTCTCTCAGTCAGGCAGTGGTGGGAAGTATTCTTGCAGCAGTTGGAACAGCACTACCTGAAACCATACTTCCATTAGTTGCTATTCTTTTACATAAAGGACAAGCAGGACATTCTATAGGAATCGGTGCTATTTTAGGTGCTCCATTCATGCTTGCAACTCTTGCATTTTTAATGATAGGCGTAACATCTGTATTTAGCCGTTTTTTAAAAAGAAGAGAAAGCTTTGCAATAGATGCGGAGATAAGTTCTATAAAAAGAGATCTGATATTTTTTCTAATTATGTATTCCGCAGGCATTTTCCTTCCAATTTTTATAAAACAACACTTTATTGTAGCAATTTTACTTGTAATTGCTTATATTTATTACATTTATCTAACTTTTAAAGGTGAAAGCAATCAAATTCTCTATGAAGAAAAGCTATATATGGAAAAATTTTTAGGGCAACTTCTACCGGTGAAAAAATTTAAGGGATTTTTTTCTTTGATGCAAGTTTTGATTGCTCTTTTTATAATGATTGAAGGTGCTAATGGATTTGTAGAAGCTCTGCAAAAAGTAGCATTTAACTTTGGCTTTGATCCACTTCTTTTTGCGCTTTTAATTGCTCCTATAGCTACAGAACTTCCAGAAAAATTTAACTCTATAACCTGGACATTTAAGGGCAGAGATACTCTTGCAATGGGAAATGTAACAGGTGCAATGGTTTTTCAGTCTACTTTTCCTGTGTCAGTTGGAATTATATTTACAGACTGGCAAATTACTGGTTATGCATTATTGAGCGCATGTCTGGCAATTCTGGCAGGATTAATATTAATAGGGGAAATTCTTTTGAAAAAACGAATTTCCCCTATTACTTTGATTTTTTCGGGTTCTTTTTATCTTATATATGCCCTTTTAATTATCAAACCCTTCTGAGTTATTCCTCATCTTCTTCTAATAGTTCTTCTACCTCTTCCTTGCCTTCATCAAGTTCGTCTTCCTGTTCTTCGTCATTCATAAGAAGCAAAGTAAGAAACTCACCAACATGAGTTTTTTCTTCTCTTGCAATGTCAAGAAAAATAGCTTTCATCTTTTCATCTTTTGTTAAAGATGAAAGTTGTTCATACAGATTAATTGCATCAAATTCAGCAATAATAGCGATCCTTAATATCTGTCTGTCAAGATCTTCATCTGCAATATTTTCCAATGAAAAAGGAATTTTAGAAAGCATATAACACCTCCGGGTTTTTATTTTTTAATTTAAATAATTATAGCTGAAATAAATACGGTATGGCTACAAAATTTTATGGTAATTAGAAAGAACAATTGATAATAAAAAGTGTTAAAATGGAATATAAATATAAATTAAGGAGGCAGACATGAAAGAAGAAGGTAAAATTTTAGCAGCATTCCTTTTTGGAGGATTTATCGGAGCAGCAGTAGCGCTTTTATATGCACCACAATCTGGACAGGAAACAAGAAAGGATATTAAAAAGAAAGCAAAAGAACTTAAGAAAAAAACAGTAAAAGCAGCTGAAGACCTCTATGATGAAATTGAAGAGATTTCAGAAATGTTAAAAGAAAAAATTAACGATATGAAAGAGCGCGGACAGGAATTAAGTGCTGACACTAAAAAAGAGATTTTAAACCAGATTGAAAAGCTTTCTAAAATGATTGATGAAAAAAAGAAAAAGCTTCTGGAGAGGCTTGATTGATTGAAGATCAACCTCTTAAGGATTTAGATTATTTTAAAGTTTTAAGTGTAATAGAAGAATTTACAAATTCAGAAGCTACAAAAAAATCCATTAATAAAATTTATCCTTTTGAGAGCTTTGAAGAAGTAGAAAACTCTCTAAAGGAATTTGTAGATTTAAAAGAGTTTGTTGACAAAGGCGGACAGCTCCCTGTCTCGCCTTTCCCTGATGTTTATCCATTAATTGAAAGGGCAGAAAAAGAAGGAGCTTTCTTCGAATCGCAAGAACTCACAGTATTTTTAAAAATTCTGAGAGTCCTAGATAAAATTTCTCCACTAATTGAACAATTTTTTAATTTCCATTATCTCAATAAAAAAATTAAAAATATTCTTGAAAACAACTTACTCGTAGGACAGCCATACATGCTTGAAAGGCTGGGAAACACAGTTGATGAAGATGGTAATCTTCTTGATACAGCATCTCCAGCTCTTAAATACATCAGAAAACAGATTAAGATAACAGAGGAACGAATAAAAAATAAACTGGAAGAAATAATAAATCGTCCAGATATAAGTGTCTTCCTTCAGGACAGATTTATAACAAAAAGAAACAATAGATGGGTTATTCCTGTAAGAATGGACTCAAAGGGACAGGTCTCTGGAATTGTTCATGATATTTCCCGTTCTGGCGAGACAGCCTTTCTTGAGCCATATGAAATTGCACATTTTTCTAAAAAGCTGGAAGAACTTTTAATTGAAGAAAAGCTGGAAGAGATAAAAATCTTAAAGGATATCTCTTTTGACATTTGTCAGATTGCTGAAACTCTTCAAAAAGAGTTTAATCTGCTTGTTTATCTTGATAAAATGCATTCAATATACAACTTCGCTAAAAAGTTTAATGCAGAGGTACCCGAACTAAGCGTACAGCCGCAGATAAGACTCATTAATGCAAAACATCCTGTCCTTATGCTTTCAAAAGACAAGGTTGTTCCACTTCATTTGGAACTTAAAGACAAAAAAGTTCTTGTTATTACAGGACCTAATGCAGGAGGAAAGACTGTAGCCATAAAAACAATAGGACTTCTTGTAAGCATGGCCATTTCAGGACTGCCAATTCCAGCAAGTCCATCCTCAACAATTCCGTTTGTTAAAAAAATATATGTTGACTTTTCTCATGAAGGCTCTATAGAAGAACATCTTTCAAGCTTTGCATCTCATATTGTAACTCTTAAAAATATTATTGAACAGGCTGACATAGACAGTCTTGTTATCCTTGATGAGATAGGTACAAACACAGACCCTGAAGAGGGCTCTGCTTTAGCATGCGCAATTCTTGAAGAGTTGAAAAATAAACAGGCATTTACTTTTGCAACAACGCACTTAAGCAAAGTTAAAGTTTTTGCTATGGCTGATAAGAATATGGAAGTGGCATCAATGCTTTTTGATGAAAGCAATATGACTCCACTTTATAAATTAAGCATTGGTAGTCTTACGCCTTCCTATGCACTTGAAGTGGCTCAGAAGTATGGTTTTCCTGAAAAAATTATTCAGAGAGCTTATGCACTCAAAGGCATGCAAAATAGAAAAATATATGAACTAATGGATGAACTTGAAAAACTTAAAAGGCAATACAATGAAAAACTACAAGAAATTGAAAAAATTAAAACTACTCTCATATCTGAAAAGGAGAAATTAGAAAAAGAAGTTCTTTTAGCCGTTGAAAATAAGAAAAAACTTATTGAACAGGCAAAAATAGAGGCTCAATCAATGCTTAAAAAAATGAAAGCAGAGATTAACTTGCTTTATGAAGAAGCTAAAAAAGCAGACAGAAAAAGACTTAAAGAAATATCCCACAAAATTTCAGAGATTTCAAGAAGATTTAGGCCTGAAGAAGTTAAAACCGTTGAACAAATCCAACTCGGTGATGTTGTGAAAATAAGAAGCCTTAACTTATCAGGGAAAGTTTTAGATATTGACAATGAAAGAGCCAGAATTCAAACAGACACCGTGCAGATAGAAGCAAAGATTAATGACCTTGAAAAAATGCAATTCTGGCAAAATAAGGAAAGAAAAATTAATATAATAACCCACCCAGAACGCAATGGAGAAGCGACACAAAAAAAACTGGATATTCGCGGTTTAAGAGTTGATGAGGCAATTCCTTTAATTGAAAGATTTTTAAATGAACTCTCTCTGAGCGAATTTTCAACAGGAGTTATTATTCACGGCATCGGTAAAGGTATCCTGAGAGATTCTGCAAGAGAGTTTTTGAAAGACCATCCATTAGTTAAAACTTTTTCAAAAGGCTCTCCCCAGGAAGGAGGAGATGCTGTTACAATTGTTGAATTAAAATGAAAACAGCCGGCGTCATAGGGGCTGGTAACGCTAACACGCAACTTTTAGAATTAGCAGAGAAAGTTGGCAGGCTTCTCGCACGAAATGGATTTATCGTAATTACTGGAGGTTTAGGCGGAGTGATGGAGGCAGCATCTCGTGGTGTGTGTGCTGAAGGAGGGATAACTGTAGGTCTATTACCAACAGACAGTAAAGCAGATGCAAATCCTTATGTTAAAATACCTATTCCTACAGGGCTTGGAGAGATAAGGAATGCTTTAATCGTAAGAGCCTCTGATATTTTAATTGCAATTGGAGGACAATACGGCACTCTAAGTGAGATAGCTCTGGCATTAAAAACAGGGAAAAAAGTTATAGGCTTAAACACATGGCATATTCCAGGCATTATAAAAGCAACTTCAGCAGAAGATGCTGTGGATATAGCTTTAAAATTATTATAGTTGAACAGGAATATAAATTTTGAATGTAGTCCCTTTGTTCAACGCACTTTGAACTTCTATAAATCCTTCATGGTCTTTGATAATTCTATAAACAATTGACAGACCAAGCCCTGTACCCTGTGATCCTTTTGTTGTAAAAAATGGCTCAAATATTCTTTTCATTGTCTCTTCATCCATACCCGTACCTGTATCTGATATAGAAAGCAATACAAATTTTTTATCTAACAGTAGAGCAGTTCCTGTTTTAATTGTTATTGTTCCGCCATCCTTCATAGCATCTTTTGCATTTGATATTAAATTCATAATAAATTCTTCAAATGCCTCAATATCAAACTTGATCTGAAGTGGTTGTTCTGAAAGGTCATAAACTATCGTTATCGTATTACCAACGTATACCTGCAATTTTGTCTTCATTGAACCAATAACAGCATTTAAATTAAAAATCTGCATATCATATTTCCTCTCTCCAGTAACTGTTAGCAGTTCTTTTATAAGATATGTCGTTCTTTTGGATACATTTATTATTTGTTGTAAAGCGTTCTTAACAAAATCATCTGTAACTTTTGCTTGAGCAAGAATCGCAAATCCCTGAATTATATTAATTAAATCTTTAAATCTATGCACTGCTTCACCAAGACAACGCCTTACAGACTCAAAATATTCAGCTTCCTTCATTTTCTTTTCTATCTCTTTATTTTTTATAATACTTACAGATGCTTCAGATATGGCTTTGCTTAAATGTCCTATCTCATCATTTCTTTCAGCATATTTATTTAAAGCCAATTCTCTAATCCCCATAAATTTCACTTCTTTTGAGATGTCCAGCAAAGGGGTTATATATCTTTTGGCAATATATAAAAATGCACATGATATCAACAATAAAGTGAAAAGAGATTGATAAAATAGATAAAAATTAAGATGTTCTGTTATAACTCTGTTCGGTGTTAAAATCACAAGGGAAAGTTCTTTATTGGCAGTCTTCCACCTTTCAATATTAACGAACCACTTATTTTTCTTAAAATGTACTCTGGTAAAAGATTTATCAAAATTGTCTGAGTTCAGTATACTGTAAAGCAATGGGAAATCTTTTTTATTTACAGTATAAATTTTTCCAGGCTCTGGTTTTACTTCATCTGTAAAAGCTATGACATTGTCATCATAATATTCATTATTTTCATGAGAAATAAGATAGAGCTTTGCATGTGGGTGGATATGTTGCTTTATGTGAGTTAAAAATTCTGATAAATCTTTTATCATTATGTCTGTGCCGATAACTTTTTTAGAGGGTCCACATAATAGCATCAAAGATGCAGTTACTCCGGGGTCTTTGGTTGTTCTTAAAATATATTCTTTACTCCATTGAATCTCTTGATTTAGTATTGTCTCGTTATACCAGATTGTATTTCTGGGGTCAAAGTTATCTTTAATTTTACTTTGTTTCGTTATTTTTCCATTATCATTCAGAGTATGCCATGTTACATATCCACTATCCTCTGCCTTTTTGAGTCTATTTAACCATCTACCTTTATCATTTAAAATCAAATACCCATTTCCCTTATCATCTCCATAGTTTATTGATGTTACATGGGGGTACTTTTTCATAAAGTCCATCAATAATCTGTTAGTTTTTTCAACGTCTTTAAAATTTAAAACATCACGGCAGACAAGACTCTGAATATTGTATAAAAAGGTTTCAACGGGTCTGGTGAAGTTTTCAATTTCTTTTTTTAAAAGACAAGAGGCGGTGTAAAAATGTTTATTGAGATAAACCTGATATAGATAATAAGAAAAAAGATAGTTACTTATGGAAATGGTTGCAACGAGGACTATCATTGTTATTACAAAAAACCACTTAATACTTATTATATTTTTAGGCATTCTGGTTAGATTATACATATAATATAAAAATTTTACTATTAAAGCTTTAATATAGCTGGCAGGCTTCTTTAAAGAGCTTCTATGCGAAGGACAGGGCTCCAGTTACGAAACAAGTTTACCATCATTGAGAAATAATACAAAATCTCCAGCTCTTTTTGCTGAAGATGTGTCATGTGTTGACATGATTACGATTGAGTTACGATTCTTTTTTAATTGAATTATTATATCCTCTATAATTTTTGTATTTTCAGTATCAACAGAGGCTGTTGGTTCATCAAGAAACAAAATCTCTGGTTCTAAAACAATAGCTCGTGCAATTCCCATTCTTTTTATTTCTCCACTTGAAAGAGTAAGAGCATTCTGATTTTTTTTATGAAGTAAGCCGACAAAATCCAGTGCCTTTTCAACTCGTTCTTTTATTTCTTCTCGTTTCATTCCTCTTATTTTCAGTCCATAGGCAATATTCTTGAATACTGTTGTATTGAAAGCTCCGATATTTGGCAGAACAAGTGTAATTCTTCTCATCAGATTTAAATCATTCTGTAACGCTTTGTTATCTTCAAAATAATTAACCTCACCAGTATCAGGCTGTTCTAAAAGCGCACAGATTCGTAAAAGTGTGGATTTCCCTGATCCATTGGGTCCCATCAAAACATATATTCCGCTTTTATCAAAGGAAAATGAACAATCCTTCAGGACTTCTTTACCATTGTAAAATTTCTTGATTTTTGAAATAACTAAATTTAAAGCCATTGATGTTTGATAACTCCCTTTTTCTGAAATGAAAATAAAACAAAATTTATTGCAAAGGAGATTAAAAGCAGTATTATTCCAAGTGCCATTGCAAGCTCAAAGTTGCCCTTGTCTGTTTCAAGGGCAATTGTGGTAGTCATAACTCTTGTATATCCTGCAATATTCCCACCCACAATGAGTATTGATCCAACCTCTGCCATCACTCTTCCAAAGGCTGCAACAACAGCAGCTATTATTCCATATCGTGCTTCCCTTATTACTGTAAGTGTTATTTGCAGAGAAGTCGCACCGAGCGTTTTAGCAGCCAGCCTTACATTTGAGTCAACCTTAACGCATGCCGAATGAGTAAGAGCTGCAACAATTGGAAATGCAAGAATGCTTTGAGCAATAACCATTGCGGTGGGAGTATACAGCAAGCTTAAAAAACCAAACGGACCACTCCGAGAAAGAAGAAGATAGAGAAAAAGGCCTACAACAACAGGTGGAAGTCCCATAAATGTGTTAAGTATAGTGAGTACTGCTTGCCTGCCATAAAATTTCTTCAGTCCTGCAAAAGCTCCTATTGGAATTCCTGTAATTGCTGCAATAAGGAGAGCTCCTCCTGAAACTTCTAAAGAAAGACATATAATCGTGAGGAGCTCTCTGTCAAGATTAACAATAAGATAAAATGCCTGCTTAAAAGCTTCTAAAATAAAATTCATTTTGCATTCGGGATAAATAGCTGATTCCCGTACTTATCTTTAAATGAAGCAATGGCTGCCTGTCCTTCTTTTGATATAATCCAGTTTATAAACTGCATTGCTTCGTTATATTTAACATGCTTGTGTTTCTCTGGATTGACCGCCATAACTCCATATTGATTGTATAATACCGGGTCACCTTCAAACAAGATTGCCAAATCCTGTTTATCCCTTATTGCAAGCCATGTTCCTCTGTCTGAAAGAGTATATGCACGCTTTTCATTTGCAATTCTTAGAGTTTTCTCCATTCCCTGTCCAGCTTCTAAATACCATTTTTGTCCTTTCGGATTAATACCAGCAGTTTCCCATAGCTTCAACTCTTTTACATGAGTACCGGAATTATCTCCCCTTGAAACAAAAAAACTTTGGGATGCAGCGATTTTTTTGAATGCTTCAGTGGCAGAGTGAGAACCTTTTACTTTTGCAGGATCATTTGGAGGACCAACTATAATAAAGTCGTTATAGCATACATCATGACGATTTACAAACCATCCTTCCTTTACTGCCTGAAGCTCAAGCTCCTTGGCATGAACAAAAACAGCATCAGCATCGCCTCTTTTACCCATCTCTATCGCTGCTCCTGTTCCTCTTGCAACAACTTTAACTTTTATGCCAGTTTTCTTCTCAAACGATGGTAAAATATAACTCAACAATCCTGAATTTTCTACCGAAGTGGTTGTAGAAAGAATCATTACATTTTCCGCTGCCTGAGCATTAACAGCAAACATAATTAATCCAGCTAACAATAAGCTTAAAAAAATCTTCATCTTAACCCTCCTCCTTTGTAATTTTTAAGCAGGCATTTTATCTTATTCTTCATATTGTCTGGCATAGTTGGCACCATTATAAAAGGCTTCTTCATATTGATCTTTTCCGAAGTTTCCTATAATGCTCTGACCTTTTTCAGAGACCAGAAAGTTTATAAATTTTTTCGCTATAGGGCTACAATTTCCCTGACAGAGAGCATGATAAACATTCACAAGAAGTTTGTCTCCTTTGAAAAGGACTTTTAGATTGGGTAAATCCTTTTTCATCATTATCCAGGTGCTGCTGTCAGTCATAAAATAGGCTTTCTCATCATTAGCTCTTTTTAAACTCGCACTCATAAAATCCTTTGTAATAATGTACCAGTCTCCCTGTGGTGAAATACCTGCCTTTTGCCATATTTCCATCTCTTTTTTATGAGTACCGGAATTATCTCCCCTTGAAACAAATTTAGCCTTTGCATTACTAATACGCCTGTAAGCCTCTATAACATCCTTAGCTTCTGAAATTCTTGCTGGATCATTGATTGGTCCAACAATATATAGTTCATTCGACCCAATAAGGGTTCTATTTGAAGCCCATCCTTCCTTAATAGCCTTTTTTTCAGCCTCAGGAGCGTGAACCATAACCATATCAACTTTTTTATCTTTTAAGAGCTTCAAAGCTTCTCCTGTGCCAGCTTTTATCCAGCAGAGAGTAGCATTTTCTTGTTTACTGAACTCTTCACCAAGTACTTTTAAAAGTCCGAGTTCACCAGGACTTCCAGTAGCCACTGAAATTTTATTTAGTCCTTTTCCATACACTTCTGTACATTTCTGTTCGGCATAAAGACTTCCACTTACCAGAAAAATTAAAATAAATAATAGCATTGTTACTAATTTTTTCATCTTACACCACACCTCCATTATATTTATTTAAACATAACGATAATTATAAAAAAATCTAAACATCAAACTTTTTAATCTTTTCTGAAAAAAATTTCTTTAAACTTTTATGAATGCTCCAGAATTGCTCAATTGCTCGTTCACCAGCCTCTGTTAAAATTGTACCACCACCATCTTTACCACCTACATGAGTTTCAATAAATGGTTTACCAGCCTGTCTGTTCATTGAAGTTATAAGTCTCCACGCATGTCTGTAAGACATATTCATTGACTTTGCAGCTTTTGAAATAGATCCGTATTGTTTAATTCTTTCAAGTAAAGCAATTCTCCCATATCCAAGAAAAGTGCCTTCATGACCTTCAATCCAGAATTTTCCTTTTAATGTATAATTTTTATGTATATCACTTCCTATTATACAAGACTGATGTAGATCTTTTAGTCCTTTTCTACCACTCTTTTTCATAAAGTATTGTAATAAAATATAATCTGTTTGTCAATGCGTGATTTGTTTGCTGAGATTTACTGCTAATTATTTCTGCGCATTCGTAATTTAATAACAGAAAAGTCTTCCAAGTAGGAAATTTTTTCCTTTATCAATGACTAATTTTTATTTTTTGAACTAATAAAAAAGTTATATTTTAAAACACTGTCAATACTGAAAGTTCCTTTTTGATATCTGGTATGGAAATTGATATTTCTTCATCATAATATGATGATACTGAATAATTTAAATTTAAACGGACTGAATATTTCAGATATGCAAAATAATATATCATCTACCCAGAATTTAGGTATTGATGCATTTCTTAATGAACTTTTAAAGATTCTGTTTGAAAGCAAGAATTCAAACATTAATGATGATTTAATGGTACTACCTGCTGGAGCATTGCCATTTTCTCTTGTTTTACAGAACAATCAGAATTTTTCTGGAGTTTTACAACTTGATGATAATGTCAAGTCTGAACTTTTAAGTTTATTTCAAAATGGTAATCTTAATATGGAAAAGTTATCATCATTGCTGCAGAACATGAAAATAATGCCAGTAAGTGAGGATTTTAATTCCATAAACGCCAGTGTAATGAAAGAGTTGCCTATTGTGAAAGACTCTAATATAACAGCTAAATCTTTTACAGATAATTCTACCATCGTGAAGAATGAAACAACTAAAGAATTGGTTTCTATGAATATAGATAAAAATTCGTTATCTCTTGATAAAGGATTTTCTGTTTCTCTGCCGACCAGGCATGAGACTGATAACAGTACAAGAGTTTTGCAATTTTTAAGCGACAAAGTTGAAACATTGACAAATCTTCAACATAAAACAGATGAAAAAAATTTCAATGATACTCTATCTCAGCTTAATATCATGCATAATATTTCAAATACTGCACCCAAAAATCCTCAAAAAATCGAACTTTCTGTTTCTAATATTCAAAATCTATCAGATATTGTTTTTAAATCAGTATCCACTTCGCAGAAATCTATTACTGTCCAATTAGAACCCCCAGAGCTCGGGAAAATATTAATCCGAATTTCTATGGACAGTTCAGGCATAAAAGCTGATATGAAAGTTGACTATCCTCACATAAAGGAGATGATTACAGGATTAATTCCAGAAATAAAAAGCAACCTTGAATCAAGAGGAGTGAAAGTTTCTGACTTTCTGCTTGATTTAACAAAGGACCATCGAGGATACAGTGATTCTTATAATGGACAGAGTCAGCAAAAATATAAAGGTAACCAGAAATTTTTTGAATACTTTGCATAATCAGGAGGTGCAAAATGTCAGATGTAACATCAATATTTAACAATCCGCTTTATACAACACAGGAGAAAACAACTGCTACCGGCAACAACGCAATTGACAAAGAAGCATTTCTCAAACTTCTTACAGCTCAACTTAAGTATCAGGATCCGTTAAATCCAATGGATAATACACAGTTTGTAAGTCAGCTTGCAATGTTTTCTGCGTTAGAACAAGTTGTTAATATCGGAGACACTTTGAACAACTTTATTTCTACCAAGACAAATGAAGATGCATTAACACTTGGAGCCAATCTTATAGGTAAAACAATTATAACAACCGATTCAGAAGAGTTTACAGTGAAAGGAATAAGCTATCAGGATGGCACACTTTCAGTTGATGTGGGAAGCAAAACTCTAACAATTGATAAAATTCAGGGAATAAAAGCTTAGGAGGTGAATAATCCGTGCTAACATCACTTTTTACAGGAATAAGTGGACTTAATGCCAATGGTGTGGCTTTATCAGTAATTGGCGATAATATTGCAAATGCAAATACGCCAGGATTTAAAGGAAGTAGAGCTAACTTCGGAGACATTCTGAGTCAAACTCTAGGTGGCGCATCGGCAATGCAGGTTGGTCGTGGAACAATGATTGTTGATATTCAGAAATTGTTCACACAGGGAACTCTAGAGTCAACATCAAATCCTCTTGATCTGGCAATTGATGGAGATGGATTTTTTATTGTAAAACAGACAAATGGTCCCACCTATTACACACGTGCAGGACAGTTTCGTCTTGATAAAAATGGCTATGTTGTTGATCCAAATGGATACAGGCTTCAGGCATATCAGATGGACCAGTCTGGCAATCTAACAGGTACCATAAGCGATGTTCATCTTGCAGGATTGATGAGTAACCCTTCAGCAACAACCAATATAAATATGCAGGTAAATCTGGACTCAAGAGACGATACCAAAACATGGAGTTTCACTTCAGGATCTGATTTGCCAGATTCTTCATCATATAATTATTCAAATGCAATTACAGTATATGACAGTCTTGGAAACTCACATCTTGTTTATACCTATTTTGTAAAAACTTCAACAGCGAATCAATGGGAAGCTCATGTTATATATGATGACGGAACTAATCCAAATCAGCCAAACTATACAGAAATAGATTTTGATACCGCAACTGCAGGAACTCAACCTATACAATTGCAGTTCAACTCTAATGGCACGCTTCAGAGTATCACTCCTGACACTTCTACACAGGCTAATGCTGTATCGTTTGATTTTTCTGCATGGGGCGCTACAAATCCTCAAAATATCACTTTAAATTTTGCCGACTCAACTCAATATGGGTCTCCAAATGCTATTGTATTTCAAACTCAAGATGGATATTCTACAGGTAATCTAATAGGCGTCACTGTTGATCAGAATGGTGTAATGTCAGGTGTATTTACAAACGGCCAGGTAAAAAAAGTCGCACAAGTAGTTCTTTCCAAATTTGTAGCTGCACCCAATCTCACAAAAGTGGGTAAAAATTTATTTCTTGAATCTTACAGCTCAGGTGGCCCAATATATGGAGCACCCGGTACAGTAGGAGTTGGTACAGTATATTCAAACTCACTTGAAGCAAGCAATGTTGACCTTGCAGAAGAATTTGTCCGAATGATTGCCGCACAAAGAGGTTATCAGGCAAATGTTAGAGTAATAACAACAACAGATAATATGTTAAATGACCTTATGAGTATTGTAAGGTAGATTGTAGCACTCCCCGGAACAGCTCCGCTCCGGGGAGTTTTTTAGTTAATTTTTATCTTTAAAAATCTTCTTTTGCCAACCTTTACAACATACTCGCCTGCTTTAAGCTTTATATCAGGATTATAGATCTGTTTATCATTCACTCTTACAGCACCCTGTTTAATGAGTCTTATTGACTCTGATGTACTTGCTGTAACGCTTTGTTCTTTAAGAATTTTTGGCAACCAGACTCCGTCCTCCTCAGCCTTCATTTCAACAACCTGAATATCTTCAGGCACTTCTTTCTGTTTGAAAAGCCTTATAAAGTTTTCTTTTGCCTTCTGTGCCTTATCCTGACCGTAATATCTCGTTACAATTTCAATTGCGAGAGCCTCTTTTGCGTCTCTTGGATTAATTCTGCCTTCTTTTATATCTTTTTTAAGTTGATTAAGCTCTTCTATTGATATATGACTTAAAAGTTCATAATATTTAAGCATAAGTTCATCATTAATTGACATTATCTTGCCAAACATAGTATCAGGTGATTCATTTATTCCAATATAATTTCCAAGACTCTTTGACATTTTATGAACTCCATCAAGCCCTTCAAGAAGAGGCATTGTTATTATCACCTGCTCTTCCAGTCCATATGTCTTCATAAGCTGCCTTCCCATAAGAAGATTAAACTTCTGATCTGTGCCTCCAAGCTCGATATCAGCTTTTAAATGAACAGAATCATAGGACTGAAGCAAAGGATATAAAAATTCTAAAATTGAGATTGGTTTCCCTTCCTGAAAACGCTTTTTAAAATCCTCCCTTTCAAGCATTCTTGCAACAGTTTCTGAACCTGCAAGTCTGCACATATCAAGAGCAGACATACTACCAAACCACTCGCTGTTAAACATTATTACTGTCTTTTCTGAATCAAGGATTTTGAAAACCTGCTCTTTATAAGTTTCAGCATTGCTTAACACTTCATCCCTTGTAAGAGGTTTCCTGGTTTCAGTTTTACCAGATGGGTCTCCAATCATTCCTGTAAAATCACCAATTAAAAAAATCACTTTGTGTCCAAGTTCCTGAAACTGCCTCATCTTCTCAAGTAGCACAGTGTGCCCAAGATGAATATCTGGAGCTGTAGGATCAAAACCCACTTTTATTTTTAAAGACTTGTTCTCTTTATATGAGCGTTCAAGCTTCTTTTTTAAATCCTCCTCAAGGATTATCTCAACAGTTCCTCTTTTGATGATTTCTAATTGTTTATCAGGTTCAAGCATGCTTTGCCTCCTTAAAATGAATGCTCCTTATCGGGAAATTCTCCTCTTTCAACCTCTTCTTTATACTGTTTTAGCGCCTGTAAAATATCTCCTCTTATGTTTGCATATTTTTTCACAAACTTAGGTGTGAATTTTTCAAACAAACCAAGCAAATCATGAATTACCAGAACCTGACCATCACAATAAGGACCTGCGCCAATACCAATGGTAGGAATTTGAAGTGTCTCTGTGATTTCTTTTGCTAATTTTGACGGAATAACCTCTAATACAACTGCTATTGCTCCGGCCTCCTGTAATATTAAAGCATCGTCCTTTATTCTATTTGCCTGCTCATCTGTTTTGCCCTGAAGCTTATATCCACCCATTCTCAACACAGCTTGTGGAGTTAATCCTATGTGTCCCACAACAGGAATTTCAGCCTCTGTAATTGCTTTTACATGCTGTAAGATTTCTCTTCCTCCTTCAATTTTAACAGCATGAGCACCTGCCTCTTTAATTAACCTGCCGGCATTTTCAACTGCTTTATCAACTCTGATTTGATATGACATAAAAGGCATATCAGCAACAATCATAGCTCTTTTTGTTGATCGAGCTACAATTTTTGTATGATAAATCATTTCTTTCATTGTTACAGGCAGTGTTGTATCATTTCCCTGAACAACCATTGAAAGAGAATCACCCACAAGAATCATATCTATTCCAGCTTCATCAACAAGATGAGCAAAGGGATAATCATAGGCTGTGAGCATTGTAATTTTTTGCTTTTGCTGCTTTTTATTCAAAAGATCAGTTACTGTAAATCTCATCCCTGTGACCTTCGTAATGCTTTAAGATGAAGCTGTAACGTTTTCATGCCCTCCCACTCATTCATAGTGGGAGTAAAAGCAGCATCAACAAGGCATCCTTCAAGGACATTTTCTTCTCCCATATCAAATCCTATGCTTGAGACAGTACTACCATTCTGTCTCAAAAACATTTTAAGATGATTATTACCCACTTTCCTTAAATTTACCACAGTTAGATCTTTTGCTCCAAAAACAGGTTCTCGATTTCCTTCTCCAAAAGGTTCAAGAAGTTTTATTTCTTCAGTTACTTTTTGATTTATTTCTGAAAGGCTAACAGCTGCATCAAGACAGAGAATATTTTTATCGTCCAAAACCTGATCCCTGATAATACTGCAAACTTTTTCTTTAAACTTTGTAAGGTTTTCTTTTAAAAGTGTCATACCTGCTGCCTGTTTATGTCCACCGAATCTTACGAGTAAATCTTTGCTGTTAATCAGAAGTTCCTGAAGATTAACATTTGCCGGGCTTCGAGCTGAACCTTTCGCTTTTTCATTCTGAACAGAAAAAATGAACACAGGCCTGTTGAATCTTTCAAGAAGTTTACTTGCCACTGTTCCAGCAACTCCAGGATGCCAATCCCCCCATAAAACAATTACTGGTTCGTCATTAAATTCTTTTGTAAGCTTTTCTTCAACTTCCTGCATAATTTTTTCTTCTGTTTTCTGTCTTAAAGAATTTATCTGGTTTAACCATTGACCGAGCTTTTCAATCTCATCCGATTGTTCTGAAATTAAAAATTTGACAACATCCTGAGCATGATCAATCCTTCCAGGTGCATTAATTCTTGGAATAAGATAAAAGCTAAGATGAAATCCTTTAAGGCTGTTTGAGTTTACACCTGTTATATCTTTTAACCTCTTTATAGATGGTCTGACAGGAGTTTCGATAAGTCCCCAGCCATGCTTTATTAATGCTCGATTAGTAGTATTAAGAGGTACCATATCAGCATAAGTTCCGAGTGTTACAAGGTCAAGATACTCCATTGCATTGTCTCTGTTTAATGCCATGGCAAGCATAAAAGCAACCCCAACTCCTGCAAGGCATTGATAGTACAAATTTTCATCGATTTTTGGATTTACTATAAAGAGAGCATCAGGTAAAATTAACTCTCCATTTACTCTTAAAGGTTCATGGTGATCAGTAATAATTACATCAATTCCTTCTTTTTTCGCATACTGAATAGTATCGAAATCTTTTATTCCACAGTCAACAGTTATAATCAGCTTTGCTCCCATTTTTCTGGCTTTTTCAATGCTCGCAGTGCTCAAACCGTATCCGTGATGAATTCTATGTGGAATGTGATAAAAAACCTGAGCTCCCATTTTATGCAAAGTATCATACAGAATTGCTGTTGATGTCAGTCCATCAGCGTCATAATCCCCATTAATGAGAATCTTAACTCCGTTAGATATGGCTTGATTTATTATTTTTACAGCATCATAAATCCCGGAAATTTCAAATGGGTCAATTCTATCGATTGAAGGATTAAGAAATGAATAAATTTCATCAATGTCTTTAAGTCCTCTTGATACAAGAACCTGTGCAAGTGGCAGAGATATGTTTAAGGACTGCGATATATACTGAAGATATTCTTGATTTGTCTTAACAACAACCCATTCACTGTACTGCATTTTATCTCTTGATCAGAGAGTTTTTACCAATCAAAAGCACCACAGGACTTGCTATAAATATTGATGAGTATGTTCCAATGATTATGCCGAGCATCATAGCAAGTGCAAAATCGTGCAATACCTCTCCTCCAAAGAAAAATAAAGCTAAAGCTGAAATAAAAGTTGTAAGAGACGTTATAATTGTTCGTGATAATACCTCATTGATGCTCTTATTCATCAATGCCTCGAGTGTTACATTGCCTTTTGCAACTTTGCCAAGATTTTCACGGATTCTATCAAAAACAACGACTGTATCAGTAAGAGAATAACCCGCAATTGTTAAAAGAGCACTTATAAATATCAGGTTGATTTCCTTGTCAAGAAGATAGAAAATTCCAAGTAAAGCCATAACATCATGAAATGTTGCAATTGTAGCGCCTATGGCAAAATGAAACCTGAATCTTATAGCAATGTAAAGAAGAATTCCAAGAGTTGCAGCCAGAATTGCAAGTAATGCATCCCTCTTTGTACGTTCTCCAATTTTTGGTCCTATTGCAGTCACTGATTCAATAATTGGCTCTTTAGTTACAAGACTGTCCTTCAATGCTTTTTCGATTGTATCCTGAGCTCCTTCCTCTTGCTTCTTTAGCTTTATTAGAATCTTCTTTTCTGTTGGAAGCTCCTGTATATCAGCATCTTTTATTTGCACCTGATCAAGAACTTCTCTTACTTCGGCAAGTGTTACAGGCTGTGAGAATCTCACCTGCAGGCCTAATCCACCAGCAAAGTCAACTCCTAGATTTGCATTGCCAGCATGAATATGAAAGATTGCAACTAATCCAAGAACTATCATTGCACATGAGAAAATCAGGGCGAAATATTTTTTACCTAAAAAATCAATATTTGTTTTGCCAAGAAAATGTATCATATACTCAGGCTCTTACGCTCCTTTCCAATATAAATAAAGTCAAAAACAGTTTTTGTACCTATCAGAGCTGTAAAAAGATTTATTGCAACACCAAGAGTCAGGGTTACAGCAAAACCTTTTATAGGACCGGAACCAAAATGAAAAAGTACCGCTGCCGTAATAAGCGTTGTTATATGAGAGTCAAAAATAGTCCAGAAAGCCTTTTTATATCCAGATTCAATAGAAGCTTTCGGAGTTTTGCCAAGTCTGAGTTCCTCTCGTATTCTTTCAAACATTAAAACATTTGAGTCCACAGCCATTCCTATAGCCAGAGCTATTCCTGCAATACCTGGCAGGGTAAGTGTTGCATTTAATGCAGCAAGAGCACCAATGAGTAGAATAATATTCAA
This sequence comes from Thermodesulfovibrio thiophilus DSM 17215, assembly GCF_000423865.1. Taxonomy (NCBI): domain Bacteria; kingdom Pseudomonadati; phylum Nitrospirota; class Thermodesulfovibrionia; order Thermodesulfovibrionales; family Thermodesulfovibrionaceae; genus Thermodesulfovibrio; species Thermodesulfovibrio thiophilus. The sequence continues at coordinate 4,460 of NZ_AUIU01000015.1, read as the reverse complement.
TACCAACGCAAGATCAGCAATTAAACCACTCAGCCGATAATAAAAAATCATAAACAAAGCAACAAACAAAGCTGCAATTATCACAGCCATTTTGCCAGCCTCAATTGAGTCTTTTCCAAGAGTAGGTCCAACAGTTACATTCTGAATAAGCTTTACAGGCGCAGGAAGAGCTCCTGCCCTTAACACAATTGCTAAATCTTTCGCCTCTTCAAGAGAAAAACTTCCTGTAATCTGAGCATTTCCTCCTTCAATTCTTTCCTGAATAACAGGCGCAGAGTAAACATTCCCATCAAGAATTATGGCAAGTCTATGTTTGACATATTTGGCGGTAATATCTTCAAAAATTTTTGCTCCGGCATCATTGAATCTTAATGATACATATGGTTCATTAAATCTCTGATCAATGCTTATATGAGCCTCTGCAAGCAGATCACCTCTAAGAAGTGCTTCTTTTTTCACAATATAAGGCCTTTTATAAACCTCACCTGTTTCTTTATTTACAATTTTTTGAAAAACTATTTCATCAGACTCAGGAATTTTAGTACTCCATTGTTTAAGAAAATCGTCTTCCTCTCCAACTTTTATCAATGAAGGAAGCTCCTTCCATAAAGGAGTTTCTTCATCAAGAAGCTTAAACTCAAGTTGAGCTGTCTTGCCAATTATTTCAACAGCTTTCCTGGGGTCTTTAACTCCTGGCAGTTGAACAACGATTTCATTTTCACCCTGACGATGTATTGTTGGCTCACTAACACCAAGCTGGTCAATTCTATTTCTAATTACCTCAATAGCCTGCTCCACAGAGTTTGTTTCAACTTTTTTAAGAGCAGACTCTGGGAGCTGAGCTACAATACTGTTTTCCTTTTCAGAGAGAGACAGGTCTGGATAGTTTTCTCTTATTAATTTTTTTATTTCATCATTTCCAGGATGGATATATATCTTTTCTCCTTCAACCTTGAGGGATGATTTTAGTCCTTTCTTGTCCAAAAGATTTTGAAGATGCATGCCAATTCTCTCCACTGTTATCTGTCGCGCTCTGTTGAGGTCAACCTCAAAAATCAGATGAGAACCACCCCTTAGGTCAAGACCAAGAACAATTCCTTTATTAGGCATATTTTTCTTCCACCACTGTGGCATATAGTCAAATAGCGGAGTGTTCGGCAAAAAGAAAATTACTGCAACCAACACCGTTAAAACTATTAATACTATTCGCAAATAAATGCTTTTTCTCATAAAACAGTATTAATCCTCGTCAGTTGAGGGCCTCAATGCTGCAATTGATTGTTTTGATAGTTTAACCTTAACATTTTCAGCAATCTTAACAACTACAGTATTAGGATTCACGCTTTCAACAACACCGTATACTCCTCCAACAGTTATCACCTTATCTCCTCTTTTAATATTGTCAAGCATCTGTCTATGCTGTTTTGCCCTTTTCTGCTGCGGTCTTATAAGAAGGAAATAGAAAATAACGATGATTAAAATCAAAGGAAGGAGACTTGCAACAAGACTCATAATCGGATCCCCCTGTCCTCCAGCACCTCCCTGTGGAGCAGGTCCCATTGCATAAGCATTAGATATGAAATTTAAAAAATTCATAATTCACCTCCAAAATTTTTAAATCTTTTTATAATAGCAATCATCCATAAAAAATCGCAAGTTTATATAATAGTAGAGCTGTATGTTTAAGCCAATTTTTCAGACTCAAAGTATCTGGATACAGCAAGTTTGAGATAAAATACTATTATGATAGAACTTGCAACAGTTCCTGCTCTGCCAGGAGTATATTTGTTCAAAGATAAAAAAGGCAGGATTCTGTATGTAGGGAAAGCTAAGATTTTGAGAAACAGGCTAAGAAGCTATTTTCATGGTGATCTTGATCCCAGAAAATCAAAAATGGTTGAGCTTGTTAAGGATTTTTCATATATTGTAACATCAAACGAATTTGAAGCTTTAGTTCTTGAAGCAAACCTCATAAAACAGTATAAACCACCTTTTAATGTATTGCTGAGAGATGATAAGAGCTATCCATATTTAAAAATAACGATAGCTGAACAATGGCCCAGGATTGAGGTTGTGCGTAAACCGAAAAAAGATGGAAATTTATACTTCGGTCCTTATGTTCCTGCTCAATCAATGTGGGAAGCTTTGTCTTTTATCAGAAAAAACTTCCCGATAAGAACATGTAAATATAATCTGAGCAAATCAATAAGACCATGTGTGCAATATCAGATGAAAAGATGCCCTGCTCCCTGTGCAAAACTCATCAGCAGGGAAAAATATATGAAAGGCATTGAAGAGGTTATTTTATTTTTAAAAGGACAAAAAAAGCAGTTATTAAGCATGCTATATGAGAAAATGCAAAAACTTTCTGATGACCTGAAGTTTGAGGAAGCTGCAATGGTGAGAGACCAGATTAAAAGGCTCGAAAAAATTTTTACAGAACAGAGGGTTGTACTACAAACCTTTGAAAACATTGATGTTATAGCTACTTATACTGAAAACTCAAAAATATCTGTGAATATTCTTTTTGTAAGAAACGGTTTGCTTGTAGGTTCAAAGGATTATATTGTAAAAAAGGCTTTTTATGAAACTAAAGAAGAATTAACTATTTCAATTATTGAAGCAGTCTATTCAAAAGAGGCTTTAATCCCTCCACCTATCATAGTTTTACAAAGTATTCCTGACAATATAGATGAAATTAAACAATGGCTTAAAGACAAAAGAAATGACATAGTTGAATTGAGAAAACCCACTACGAATGAAGAAAAGTCTTTGCTCAATATGGCATTGAACAATGCAACAATTCATCTAAAATCAAAAAGCTCATCGCATGAAACAATCCTGAACGAGCTTAAGGAGAGACTTAATCTCAGAGACACTCCGTCAAGAATTGGAGCTTTTGATGTTTCAACACTTTTTGGAACTCATTCTGTTGGAAGCTTTGTTTATTGGGAAGATGGAGCATTTAACAAAAACCTCTACCGACATTTAAAAATAAAAGAAACTCCTGGAATTGATGACTACTCTTCAATGAGGGAGATTGTTTTCAGAGTTATTACTAAATTTGACACTCAGGAAGGTGTACCAAAACCTGAATTAATCTTAATTGATGGAGGAAGGGGACATCTCAATACAGCTCTCAAAGTTGTAAAAGAGTTAAAAGCAGAAATGAATGTTTTTGCAATTGCAAAAGAGCCAGATAGACTTGTATTTTCTGATGGAAGGAAAATATCTCTGGATGATAAAAGACCTTCATCTCTGCTTTTAAGGAAAATCAGAGATGAGGCACATAGAGTTGCAATTAGCTATCATAAGAAGTTAAGAAAAAAAGCTTCATTTGAATCAGTTCTTGAAAAGATTGCAGGAGTTGGTAAAAAAAGAAGACTTACTTTACTTAAACACTTTGGCAGTATTGCCAGGATAAAATCTGCAACTGAAGATGAAATAGCTACACTTCCTGGATTTAATCTAAAGCTTGCAAAAAAGGTTATTGATGAACTTAATAAATCTTCATAGTTCCATCAATATCAATCAATTTTTCGCTCAAGGTAATGTCTTTATCTGATAACTTCAATGCCTCTTTAACAATCCAGGTAAGACCTCCACAGCATGGAACTGCCATTCTTAGCACTGTAACTGATTTGATGTTATTTAATTTAAAAATGTCTGTCAGTTTTTCCATATAAAGTTTTGCGTCGTCAAGTTTTGGACAGGCGATAATCAATTTTTTATCTTTACGAATATCGCTGTGGAAGTCAGCATACGAAAATGCCGTGCAGTCTGCAGCAATAAGAAGATTACAATTTTTCAAAAATGGAGCATTTACAGATACAAGCTTGAGCTGAATGGGCCAGTTTGGGAGTTTATGATTTTTGGCAAAAGAGTGACACTCACAGGATGGAGTTGAATGACTTTTTAAAAATTCAAGATGTTTTTTTGTCTCTTCTTCATTGAAAGGCACAGCCTCTGTTTCAACTATTGTTATTGCTTCCTTTGGACAGCTTCCAAGACATGCGCCAAGTCCATCGCAGTAAATCTCATCGACAAGCTTTGCCCTGCCATTTACAATTTGAATGGCACCTTCAGCACAGGCATCAACACAGGCTCCGCAGCCATCACATTTTTCTTCATCAATATGGACTATCAGTCTTTTTATCATAGTCTTATCCCCCTTGATTATCTTTGTTATTCTAATTTTATCCTGTTAAAGCATAAAAAAATATGATATAGGTCATAAATAGTCCTTTCCCCTGCAAAAATGGCTAAAAGAATTAAGGAAAGAAGTGAACTTGCTACAATTTAGTAGACAAAAAGATAAGGCAACTATAAAAATAAGTAGAAAGGAGTAGAAAGGAGTAGAAAGGAGAATTACGATGATTAAAAGGAGAGTTTACACAAAAGAATTTAAGATTGAAGCAGTAGAACTTACTTTAGATTCTACAAAGACAGTAAAAGAGATT